>NZ_VRVH01000315.1:0-4991 GCF_008040095.1 Methylobacterium sp. WL6
CCCGCGGCCCGGCCGCTCCCGCTCCAGCCGCCCGGGGGCAGGGCGTCGGCCAGCTCGGCGCAGAGGCCGGCGACGCGGGCCTTCAGCTCCGCGTCGAACATCCGCCCGACCATGACCATGCCGCCGGAGAACCACTGGCCCATGCCGCCGAGCTCCGGGTGGTCGAACTGCGCCATCGTGCCATTGCCGGCCTCCAGCGCCCGCATCAGGTGGCGCACCGCTTCGAGGCTGACGCCGTGGCGATCCGCCACGATCTGCAGCCCGGAGGCGTGGTCGGGGCCCTCGTCGTTGTGTGCCTCAAGGGTCATGCGGGCTGCTCCGGGGGACGCGATGCGCCGAGGCGCTGCTGGGGGCCGCGTGTGCCGGGCCTCGCGCCCGGGGCGAGCCCGCACTATGCCGCGGTCGGCGGAGCGGTGGAAGAACCCGGGCTGCGCAAAAATGCCAGGCCCGCGAACGGTTTCCGCCCGAACCTTTGGCACCCCTCGCTGCGCTGCAAAAATTTCGCGCACGGCGGAGCTTCGCCCACGGACGCACGTTCACAAAATGGCCCGGGGGCCCCGCTGCCGAGCGTCAGGCAGCGGTCGTCGTGATGCGGCCCCGGCCGCCGGAGTGAACATGGCCGACCATAACCGCTACGCAGCCTCGACCCGTCCCGTTCGTTCGCGCATCCAGGAAGGCAAGCCCTATCCCCGCGGCGCGACCTGGGACGGCCTCGGCGTGAACTTCGCCGTCTTCTCCGCCCATGCGACCAAGGTCGAGCTCTGCCTGTTCGACGAGTCCGGCGAGAAGGAGATCGAGCGGATCGCGCTGCCCGAATACACCGACGAGGTCTGGCACGGGTACCTGCCCGACGCGCGCCCCGGCACGATCTACGGCTACCGCGTCCACGGCCCCTACGAGCCCAAGGCCGGGCACCGCTTCAACCACAACAAGCTGCTGATCGACCCCTACGCCAAGGGGCTCGTCGGCTCGATCACCTGGAACCCGGCCCTGTTCGGCTACCAGATGGAGACCGGCGACGACCTGACCTTCGACGAGCGCGACAGCGCGCCGTTCACCCGTCGCAGCCAGGTCATCGACCCGGCCTTCACCTGGGGCGCCTACCGCAAGCCGAACATCCCCTGGGAGAAGACCATCATCTACGAGGCCCACGTGAAGGGCCTGACCAAGAACCATCCGCGGGTGTCCGAGCGCCTGCGCGGCACCTATGCGGGCCTCGGCAACCCCGACGTGCTCGACTACATCAAGAGCCTCGGCGTCACCGCGGTGGAGCTGCTGCCGGTCCACGCCTTCGTGCAGGACGACTACCTGCAGGAAAAGAACCTGGTCAATTACTGGGGCTACAACACGATCTCGTTCTTCACCCCCGCGCGGCGCTACGCGGCGGTGCCGGACTTCGCCTTCTCCGAGTTCAAGGAGATGGTCGCGCGCCTGCACGGCGCCGGCCTCGAGGTGATCCTCGACGTGGTCTACAACCACACCGCCGAGGGCAACGAGAAGGGCCCGACCCTGTCGTTCAAGGGGATCGACAACGCCTCCTACTACCGGCTGCTGCCGGGGCAGGAGCGCTACTACATCAACGACACCGGCACCGGGAACACCTTCAACCTCTCGCATCCGCGCGTGCTGCAGCTCGTCATGGACAGTCTGCGCTACTGGGCGACCGAGATGCGCGTCGACGGCTTCCGATTCGACCTCGCCACCATCCTGGGCCGCGAGCCGCACGGCTTCGACGAGGGCGGCGGCTTCCTCGACGCCTGCCGCCAGGACCCGGTGCTGAACGACGTGAAGCTCATCGCCGAGCCGTGGGATTGCGGCCCGGGCGGCTACCAGGTCGGCGGCTTCCCGCCGGGCTGGGCCGAGTGGAACGACCGCTTCCGCGACGACGTCCGCGGCTACTGGAAAGGCGACGAGGGCCTGCTGCCCGATCTCGCCAACCGCATCACCGGCTCGGCCGACAAGTTCAACAAGCGCGGGCGCAAGCCCTGGGCCTCGGTGAACTTCCTCACCGCGCATGACGGCTTCACTCTGCACGACACGGTCGCCTACAACGACAAGCACAACGAGGCCAACGGCGAGAACAACCGCGACGGCCATTCTCACAACCTCTCGTACAATTACGGCGTCGAGGGACCGACCGACGACCCGGCGATCCGCGCCGTGCGCCTGCGCCAGATGCGCAACATGCTGGCGACCCTGTTCCTGTCCCACGGCACGCCGATGCTGCTGGCCGGCGACGAGTTCGCGCGGACGCAGAAGGGCAACAACAACGCCTACTGCCAAGACAACGAGGTCTCGTGGATCGACTGGGGGGCGATCGGCGCCGAGGAACGCGATCTCGCCGAGTTCACCCAACGCCTGATCCTGCTGCGCAACGCGCTGCCGATCCTGAGCCGCGGCCGCTTCCTCACGGGCCGGTACGACGAGGAGTTCGGCGTCAAGGACGTGACCTGGCTGCGTCCGGACGGGGCCGAGATGGGGTCCGAGAACTGGACCGACGGCGGCGCGCGTTCGCTCGCGGTGCTGCTCGACGGGCGGGCCCAGGCGACCGGCGTTCACCGCCGCGGCGGCGATGCCACCCTGCTCATCATGTACAACGCCTACCACGACCTCGTGCAGTTCACCCTGCCGGAGTCGGTCGGCGGATCGGCCTGGACGCGCCTGCTCGACACCAACCTGCCCGACAGCCAGGAGATCGCGAGCTTCGCCTCGGGCGAGCGCTACGACGTCACCGGCCGCTCGATGCTGATGTTCGTGCTGAAGCCGGACGACACGCCCGGCGACGCGGTGACGGAGATGGAGCGGTCCTACCAGCACGTGATGCAGGCCTTCGAGCGGGCCAACATCCACGAGGTCCACTTCCATCTCGACGAATCCGATCGCTGATTTCGGCGTCTTCCCCTCGGGCGGACGATCTGCCACGAGGGGCTGAATACAAAAATCGGACGATCGCGGGCCGCCGTGCGTTGGGTATCGACGCGCGGCGGCGACGCGTCTGACGGTCATGCGTCGAGGGATCCATCATCCATGCCCAAGATACTGCTGGTCGAAGATCACGAGGAGATCTGGGATTTCCTGTCCCGCCGGCTCAAGCGTCGCGGGTACGAGGTCATCCTGGCCCATGACGGCGAGGCCGGGGTGCAGCAGGCGCGCTCGGGGCGCCCCGACGTGATCCTGCTCGACATGAACCTGCCGATCCTCGACGGCTGGTCGGCGGCGCGCGCGCTGAAGTCCGGCAGCGACACCCGCGGCATCCCGATCATCGCGCTCACCGCCCACGCCATGTCGGGCGACCGCGACAAGGCGATCCAGGCCGGCTGCGACGACTACCACCCGAAGCCCGTCGATTTCTCGAAGCTGCTCAGCCAGATCAGCGCGGCGTTGGGCGAGACGGCGTCGGCCTGAGGCGGGCCATTCTTCCCTCCCCCTGGAGCGGGGGAGGGTGGGCCTCGCGTTGGCGAGGGTCGGGAGAGGGGAGCGACCTCTCCGGACAACGCGCTCCCTTCTCCCGACCCGCTTCGCGGGCCACCCTCTCCCGCAGGGGGGGAGGGAAGAGGCGGCGGCGGACTTCAGCGTAACCGGAGCGTAATCCCATGAGCGACGATCCCGTCACCGCGCAGCGCCTCAAGAACGGCCTGCCGGTCTTCGTCGCGCTGGCCTCGTTCCTCCTCGTCGTCGCGGTGATGGCGGCGCTGTATTTCGGGCGCGACATCCTCGTGCCGGTGACGCTCGCGATCCTGCTGAGCTTCGTCCTGGTGCCGGCGGTGCGCCTGCTCGGGCATATCCGCGTGCCGCGGGTGCCGGCGGTGCTGCTCGTCGTCGTGGTGGTGTTCGGCGCGCTGTTCGGGATCGGAACCCTGATCGCGCGCGAGGGCGGCCAGCTCGTGTCCGACCTGCCGCGCTATTCCCTGGTGATGCAGGACAAGATCAAGTCCCTTCGCGGGGCGACCGCCGACACCGGCACGCTGTCGCGAATCGTCGACGTGTTCCAAGACCTGAGCGCGACCCTGTCGCCGCCGCCGCCGCCCGAGCTGAAGGGCGATCCGGGCACCGCCGGGCATCCGCTCACCGTCGAGATCCGCGCCACGCGGGCCGGCTTCGTCGAGAACCTCCAGACCTTCGCCGGGCCGATCCTGCACCCGCTGGCCACCACCGGCCTGATCCTGATCTTCACGATCTTCATCCTGCTCCAGCGCGAGGATCTGCGGAACCGGATGATCCGGCTGGCTGGCGGCTCGGGCGACCTGCGCCGCACCACCGCGGCGATCGACGACGCGGCGCGCCGCCTCAGCCGGTTCTTCCTGGCGCAGCTCGCCCTCAACGTCGCCTTCGGCGTGGTGATCGGCGTCGGGCTGTGGCTGATCGGCGTGCCGAGCCCGACCTTGTTCGGGGTGCTCGCGGCGATCCTGCGCTTCGTGCCCTATATCGGCGCCGCGATCAGCGCCCTGCTGCCGCTGGTGCTGGCGGCCTCGGTCGATCCGGGCTGGACCATGGTGATCGCCACCGCGGCCCTGTTCCTGGTGGTTGAGCCGATCGCCGGCCACGTGATCGAGCCGCTGCTCTACGGGCACTCCACCGGGCTCTCGCCGATCGCGGTCATCCTCTCGGCGACGATCTGGACCTTCCTGTGGGGGCCGATCGGCCTCGTGCTCGCCACCCCGCTCACCGTCTGCCTCGTCGTGCTCGGCCGCCACGTCGACCGGCTCTGGTATCTCGACGTGCTGCTCGGCGACCAGCCGGCCCTCGATCCGCCGGAGATCTTCTACCAGCGCATGCTCGCCAACGATCCGGCCGAGGCGATCGATCAGGGCCGGCAGTTCCTCAAGGAGCGGGCGCTCGTCACCTACTACGACGAGGTCGTGCTCGCCGGCCTCAGGCTGGCGCAGGAGGACCTGTCGCGCGGGACGCTCGACCGGGAGCGCCAGGGCGAGGTCGGCGCCGCGATCCGCACCGTGGTCGCGCGGCTCGGCACCACGCCGGTGGCCCGGCGC
>NZ_VRVH01000316.1:0-4985 GCF_008040095.1 Methylobacterium sp. WL6
GCCCGGTCGCGGCCGGGCTCGGCCTGTTCGGCGCTGTCTGGCCGGTGGAGGACGTGCTGCGGCTGCGTGCCGAGGTCACGCAGGGCCTGCGCGCGCATGACGGCCTCGTGGCCAAGCTCGGCGCCGACCTCGTCGGCACCGCCGGCCGCGTCACCCTGAGCGGCGGCCCCCGCCTCGTGCTGGGGGACGCCGCCGCGATGCGTCTCGACTTCGACGTGCCGGTCGCCGCGATCGCCGACCCGCGGCTGACGCCCTACCGCGCCGCGGGCGGGCCCCGCTCCGTCGGCGCGATCGTGGCCCTGGCCTACGCCTGGTCGGAGGCGTGGCAGACGATCGGCTCGGTCCGCTACGACCGCCTCGTCGCCGCCGCCGCGGGAAGCCCGATCGTCCGGCGCCTCGGCACGCCGAACGACGTCACGGTCGGCTTCGGGGCGATCTACTCGGTCCGGGTCGACCCATGAGGCTGCAGTGCAAGCAACGGGACTACAACGCCAAGATGTCGTTCACGAATTCGTGAATGTTGCCGGCCGAGCACGGCCGATCTTTAATCACCCTCTGCGCCGCGATGCGGGGATTATATCGGAACGTTTCTGTCTATGTCTCGCCGCAAAGAGCGGGAGGCGGACTGTGCCACGGATTCTGTTGACGGGGGCGACCGGGCTGATCGGCGGCGCGGTGCTGCACCGGGCGCTCGAGGCGGGCGACGACGCCACCTGGGTCTGCCTCGTGCGCTGCGCCGGCGTCGAGCAGGGCCGCCAGCGGATCGCGGCGCGGCTCGCCCGGTTCACCGACGCCTTCACCGCCCAGCGCCTCGCCCGCAAGGTCGAGGTCGTCCCCGGCGACTTCACCCGGGCCGACCTCGACCGCGATCCGCGCCTCGACGACTGCACCCACGTGCTGCACCTGGCCGCCGACACCTCGTGGTGGGGCGACGAGCGGGTCTACCGCACCAACCACGACGGCACCCTGGCGCTGGCGCGGCGGGCGCAGGCGATGCCGAAGCTCCGGCGGTTCCTGCACGTCGGCACCGCGATGATCTGCGGCGCCGACGCCGCGGCGATCGTCGCCGAGACCGACTACCCGGCGGCCGAGGCCCGGCACATCGTCGCCTACACCGTGTCCAAGGCCGCGACCGAGACCTCGCTGGCGGCGCGGTTCCCCGACCTGCCGATCGTCGTCGCCCGGCCCTCGATCGTCGTCGGCCATGCCAGCCTCGGCGCGGGCCCGAGCTCGAGCATCCTCTGGGTGCTGCGCGCCGCCGACGCCCTGCGCATGCTGCCCTGCGCGCCCGAGAGCCACGTCGACGTCGTCCCGGCCGACTGGGTCGCCGAGATGCTGGTCGGGCTCCTGACCAAGCCGACGCTCCGGCACGACCTCTACCACCTCTCGGCCGGCATGAGCGGCCGCACCACCTGGGCCGAGGTCATCGCCGCCTTCGAGGCGGCCGAGCCGAGCGACGGCGTGCGCGCCTTCCGGCCGTTCGACCTCGCCGCCGACCGCACCGTGCTGCGCCGGCGCTTCGCCGAGGTGTTCGGCCTCGACGGGCCGCTGAAGCAGGCGATGCTCCGCGCGGTGCGCGCCTACTACGCGTTCTGCGCCCTCGACGTGACCTTCGCCAACGACCGCCTGCTCGCCGAGGGGTTCGCGCCGGCGCCGCGGCTGCCGGCCTACCTGCCGGTGTGCCTGGCGAACGCGGCGACGATCGTCGAGCAGTTCGCCGACGACATCGAGATGTTCGCCGTGCCGCCCCCGGTGCCGGAAGACGCGGCCGGCACCGCGCTGGCGGCCAGCGCATGAGCCCCTACCTGACGCTGGCGATCGCGATCGGCGCCGAGATCTCCGCGACCCTGGCGCTGAAGGCGGCCGACGGCCTGACCCGGCCGGTCCCCACCCTGATCGTCGCGCTCGGCTACGGCACGGCCCTGTGGCTGATGTCCTCGAGCATGGACATGCTGCCGATCGGCGTCGTCTACGCGATCTGGGCCGGCGTCGGCATGGTCGGCGCCGCGCTCGGCGGCGCGCTGCTGTTCGGCGAGCCGGTGACCCTGCCGATGATCGCCGGCATCGCGGTCATCGCCTGCGGCGTGGCGATCCTGGCGAGCGCGCGGGTCGAGGCCTGAGGCCGCGCCCGGCGCTGGACCGCGCGGACGGCAACCGATAAGACGATTTGCCTAAGCGGGGTACCGAGGGATTCGGGAGCCCGGCTTGCAACGTCGGAAGGTTTCACGCGCATGATGGTCGGATCCCGCATCCTGCTCGCGGCCGCCGGTCTCCTGGCCTTCGGAGCCTTGGCCCGGGCCGACGACACGCCTGGAAAACCCCGGGACGCGGCCGGGTCCGCCGAGATCGGCGCCCAGGACCGCAAGCCGATGGAGGCCCCGCCCGGCAACGTGGCGAAGCAGGACGGGCGCACCGGCATGGCGCCCGACGTGCGCGACGTGCGGCAAGACTCGATGCCGGTGTTCAGCTTCCCCGGTGGCGCGCGCTTCTGAGCGGCCGGCGCACGGAGGGGCCGGTGTCGGCGTTCCGCGACAGGCGTCGGGTTGGCGCTCGACGGGCCCATGCTGCCCCCAACGAAGCAGAGCCAAGCCGACAGGCTGGGGACGTGCGCAATCCGCGCCGTCTGGTGATCCCAGGCGTTTGCGATCCTGCGCCGCCAAACCGCTGCAACCCGGCCTTTCACGATGGCGGCCAACGATGAAACGCCTGCCCCTCCTGCTCGTCATCGCGGCCGCACCGGCCCTGGCCGACGCCTGTGACGACGCAGCTCAACGCATCGCGACCGAGGTCGGAAACGCGTACGCGATCCGGACGGGTCCGGTCATTACCATCAAGCGCGGCCGCCGGACCTTTCACTACACGCTGGAATGCGCAGACGGGCAGCCCTCGATGGTATCGGGGGATGCGGGCTTCGGCACCGACATGGGGGAGTTCGGCCGAACGCTCGAGCGCGCGACCAGCCTCGCCCTCGACGTACCCGAAAACGTCGCGCGAAGCGCCCTGGACAAGTGCGCGCGCCTCGCTCGGCGGCACGGCATGGATGGCGCGGCGACGACGGACGACGCGCTCGCCGTGAGCTGTACCGTCGTACACGATTGGGAGACGTTCGAGATCCGTCGCCGATAGGGGGCGGTCGAAGGCCGGTCGTGGCGCGGTGTCCCGGAACGGATGTGCCCGATCCGGTCCTTCGACGGCGGATCATGGCGAACTCTGCGGAACCGCCGACCACCCCGACCCGAAGCCGTCGGACGGCCATGGAATGGCCGCATCGGGAAGCGGCGACGGCCGGCTTCGCGTCGCGACCGGCGCCCCACCTGCGCGCAGCCTCACGCGGTCGCCGATCGCTCCCGCTCCGTCTCCCGCACGGCCCGGCCCGGCACGAGGGCGGTGAAGGCCCTCCGCTGGACCACGGGGCCGACAGCCGATAAGATGATTTGCCTAACCTGGAGACCCGGGGATTCGGGCAGCCGGTTCGCAAGGGGCGGGAGGCTCCGCGCATGCCGATCGGACATCGCATCCTGCTCGGTGCCGGTCCCCTGGCCGTCGGAGCCCTGGGCCGGGCCGACGGCACGCCTGCGGGACGCCGGGACGCAGCCGGGTCGGCCCGGCACGGCGGCCGGCGCGTGGAGAGACCGGCCGGACGCTCATCGTTTCGGCGACGGCGCCCGCTTCCGCGTGGCCGGCGAGCCTCGCAGGGGCGGGTCGAAGGTCCGCTACCGGCAGGGCGCCGCGGCGGAACGGACGAACTCCGATGATGCGGGCCGCCCTGAAAGCCTCGCTGATCGGTGCCGGGGCGACCGTCGGCTCGCTCTGCGTCGGCTGCGCGCTGCTCCTCGGCGCCCTGCTCGCGCTTCCGCCGTCGAGCCGGCCTATGACCGCGATGATTTTCTGGCCCCTCCTCGTGCCCCTTCTTCTCGGCGGCATCGTGCTCGGGCTGTGGCTGTCCCATCGCTTCTATCGGCGCACGGTCGCGCACGGAGAGCGGTGAGATGGCCGTTCGCGGTCCGAGCGGCAGGCCCGCGGGGGGATCTCGACTTGCCGGCGACCTGTCCATAGACGGGCCGACGATCGCCGGCGCCGCCTGCGTCTTGGCGATGCCGCCTGATCAGGGCGCCTGTGAAATTCGCTCGAAGTCGAGACCGCCACGACCAGATGGCGGCCGGGCGACCGATACCGACCAGACGATATCGGATCGGCGAGTCAATGCGCGAGGTTTACAAGCATGAAAGAGGCAAGGGGCACTCGGCGTAAATCGGGCATCTTTCTTCCGACAATATTTTTTAATCAATGTTTGGTAACTTAGCGGGGGGGGGGGGCATGCATATTTAATAAATTCTGACTTAGCGATCATTGGAGTGCCGCTACTCAGTTTTTCATCAAAATGTTTATCGTGGTTGCTGTCATGGATTTAGTAATATTGTTATCTGAACGCATCAGAAAATATTTCGAAACCTAACGAAGGGTTCGGTTTCGCCTGTCGCGCTGTCCGACGTCAATCGACGCGGTCCGGTGCAAGACGGATTGCGGAGCGACCGACCCCCGCGTGCGGCTGCACGGGCAGGCTCGATCCTCTCCTTCCAGGACGGATCAGAACAAGCTTGGGATCGCCGACCACCCCGACCCGAAGCCGTCGGACGGCCAGGGAACGGCCGCATCGGGAAGCGGCGACGGCCGGCTTCGCGTCGCGACCGGCGCCCCGCCCGCGCGCAGCCTCACGCGGTCGCCAGTCGCTCCCGCTCCGTCTTCGTCTCCCGCACGGTCGAGCCCGGCACGAAGGCGTCGAAGGCGGCCCAGAAGTCGGCGCGGATCGCGTCGCGCTCGGAGAGGATCTCGTGGCGGGCGTCGGGCAGCACCAGGATGTGGCCGGCCTTGAGGCGGGCGGCGAAGCGCTCGGCCGCGGGCGTGCCGCAGACCGGGTCGGAGCCGGCGGCGAGGATCAGCGTCGGGGTCGCGATCCGCGGCGGCACGCGCGGGTCGCGCAGGCG
>NZ_VRVH01000317.1:0-4977 GCF_008040095.1 Methylobacterium sp. WL6
TCGCCCGCCGGCGCCGGCGACCGGCCGTTCAGGGCAGCGCGCGCACCAGCTCGCGAAACACGTCGCCGCGCTGCTCGAAGCTGCGGAACTGGTCGTAGGAGGCGCAGGCCGGCGAGAGCAGCACCACCGGCTCGGGCGCGCCCGAGGCCGCCGCGCCCTCTGCCGCCGCCCGGACGGCGACGTCCAGGGTCTCGCAGCGGGTGTAGGGCACGGCGCCTTCCAGCGTCGCGGCGAAGGCGTCGGAGGCGGCGCCGATCAGGTAGGCGTGCGCGATGCGCTCGAAATACGGGACCAGCGGGAAGATGCCGCCGTCCTTCGCCTTGC
This sequence comes from Methylobacterium sp. WL6, assembly GCF_008040095.1. Classification (NCBI taxonomy): domain Bacteria; kingdom Pseudomonadati; phylum Pseudomonadota; class Alphaproteobacteria; order Hyphomicrobiales; family Methylobacteriaceae; genus Methylobacterium; species Methylobacterium sp. WL6. The sequence continues at coordinate 325 of NZ_VRVH01000317.1, forward strand.
CGCCGAGGATCCAGTGGATGTCGCGGAAGGCGGTGAGCGCCTTCTCGGTGGAATCGGCGTTGGTCGCCTTGGAATCGTTGACGAACAGCACGCCGCCGTGGACCCGGACCTCCTCCATCCGGTGCGGCAGGCCGGGAAAGCTCGCGAGCCCGGCCTGGATGTCGTCGGGCGAGAGCTCGAGCGCGCGGGCGACCGCGACCGCCACGGCCGCGTTCTGCCAGTTGTGCGCGCCGCGCAGCGACCGGATCGCGGACACGTCGGCGATCGGCGCACCATCACGGTCCGCGATCACCCCGTCGCGGACGGTGACGGCGTCGGCGGTGAGCGCCGCGTCGCGGGGCACGTGGATGCGGGTCAGCCGGTCGCCGCCCCGTTCCGCGAACCGGTCCGCGATGGCGCGGCTCGGCCCGTCGTCGACGCCGACGACCGCGCGGTCCGAGCCCTGGATCAGCCGCTCCTTGATCGCGGCGTATTGCGCGAAGGTGCCGTGGCGGTCGAGGTGATCGGGGGTGATGTTGAGGAGCACGCCGACGCTCGGATCGAGCGAGGGCGTCAGGTCGATCTGGAACGAGGACAGCTCGACGACGTGGATGCGGTCGGGCGCCGGGGGCGCCAGCGACAGGATCGCGGTGCCGATGTTGCCGCCCATCTGCACGTCGCGCCCGGCCGCGCGCAGGATGTGCGCGATCAGCGCCGTGGTGGTCGACTTGCCGTTGGTGCCGGTGATCGCGACGAACGGCGCGCCCGGCGCGACCGCGCGCCGCTCCCGGCAGAACAGCTCGATGTCGCCGACGATCTCGATGCCGGCCGCCTTGGCGAGCGCGACCGTCCAGTGCGGCACCGGATGGGTCAGCGGCACGCCGGGCGAGAGGATCAGCGCCGCGAAGCCCGACCAGTCGGCCGCGCGCAGGTCCGCGGTCTCGATCCCCTGGGCGGCGGCCCTGGCGACGCCCTCGGCGTTGTCGTCCATGGCGATCACGCGGGCGCCGCCTTCCTTCAGGGCGAGCGCGGTGGCGAGGCCGGAGGCGCCGAGCCCGAACAGAGCGACAGCGCGGCCGGCGTAGGTTGTGGCTGGGGTCATCGGAAACTCGGAACAGGTCGGCAATCGGGGTTGTCCCGCCCCTCCCCCCTCATCCTGGGGTGCCCGCGTCGGCGAGCCTCGAAGGCGACCTCCAGAACACATGGCGGTCGCTGGAGGACTCCTTCGAGGCGCCCGCTTCGCGTGCGCATCTCAGGATGAGGGCGGGGGTGGAACAAGCGTCGGTTGCGCAAAGTCTACCACAGCTCACCGCAGCTTGAGCGTCGCCAGGCCGGCGAGCGCCAGGATGACGGCGATGATCCAGAACCGGATCACGACCTGCGGCTCCTTCCAGCCCTTCTGCTCGAAGTGGTGATGGATCGGCGCCATGCGGAAGACGCGCTTGCCCGTGAGCTTGAACGACGCGACCTGGATGATCACCGACATGATCTCGAGGACGAACAGGCCGCCGACGATCGCCAGGACGATCTCGTGCTTGGTGGCCACCGCGACGACGCCGAGGAGGCCGCCCAGAGCGAGCGAGCCGGTGTCGCCCATGAAGATCTGCGCCGGCGGCGCGTTGAACCACAGGAAGCCGAGCCCCGCCCCGATCACCGCGCCAGCCACCACCGCGAGCTCGCCGGTGTCGCGCACGTAGTTCACCTGGAGGTAGCTCGCGGTGAAGGAGTTGCCAACGAGGTAGGCGATGACGCCGAAGGTGCCGCAGGCGATCATCACGGGGACGATGGCGAGCCCGTCGAGGCCGTCGGTCATGTTCACCGCGTTGCCCGCGCCGACGATGACGAAGCCGCCGAACAGCACGTAGAACCAGCCGAGATTCAGCAGCGCGTCCTTGAACACCGGGAAGGCGAGCTGGTTCTGCAGCGTGGACGGCGAGAAGTACGAGATCGCGTAGCAGGCCGTGATCGCGATCAGGGCCTCGAGCCCGAGGCGGAGCTTGCCCGAGAAGCCCTTGTGCGACTGCTTCGTCACCTTGAGGTAGTCGTCGTAGAAGCCGATCGCGCCAAAGCCCAGCGTCACCGTGAGGGTGATCCAGACGTAGTGGTTGCGCGGGTTGGCCCAGAGCAGGATCGCGACGATGGCGCCGGCCAGGATCATCAGGCCGCCCATGGTCGGCGTGCCGCGCTTGGTCAGCAGGTGGGTCTGCGGCCCGTCCTCGCGGATCGGCTGGCCCTTGCCCTGGCGCAGACGCAGCAGCGAGATGATCAGCGGCCCGAACCAGAACACGAACAAGCCCGCCGTGAACAGCGCGCCTCCCGTCCGGAAGGTGATGTAGCGGAAGACGTTGAGGGCCGAGAGCGTGCCGCTCAGGTCCGACAGGAGATACAGCATCCGGGGGCTCGGCGGCTTGGCTCACACGAAGAAAGGGCGCCGGCGGGACGCGAACGGTCCCGGGGCCTCGGCGGACGATCAGGTGCCGGTCACGGCCCGGCGGACAGGGCCGACGCGTCGTGGCGCGCCGGGGGGTTCGCGTAGCGGGCTTTGAGCGCCTCGACAATCCGACCCATGCGAATACTGTTCGAGCCCTTGACCATCACGGCGTCGCCCGGCCGCAGGATCGCGGCCAGCGGCTCGACGAGGTCGGCCGAGGCGGCGGCCGCGATGCCCCGGCGCGCGACCGGCAGCGCCTCGAACAGGTGGCCCATCAGGGCGCCGGCGGTGAAGACGAGGTCGACGCCGTGGTCGGCGACGGCGCCGGCGAGGTCGCGGTGGTGCGCGTCCGCGGCCGCCCCGAGCTCCAGCATGTCGCCGAGAACGGCGATGCGGCGCCCGCGCGGACCGGTCTCGATCGCCGCCAGCGTCGAGAGCGCGGCGCGCACGGAGGCCGGGTTGGCGTTGTAGCTCTCGTCGACGAGGAAGGCCTCGCCGTCGCGAAGCTGGAGCGCGGTGCGCTCGCCGCGCCCGACCGGCGGCCGCAGGGCCGCGAGCGACAGGGCGGCGCGCGCGAGGTCGGCGCCGAGGCTGTGGATCACCGCCATCACGCCGAGCGAGTTCATCGCGGTGTGCCGGCCGGGGGTGCCGAGCTGGTAGGTCACCGGCTGGCCCATCACCACCGCGTCGACCACCGAGAGGTCGGGGCGCAGCACGATCCGGCGCGCCCGCACGTCGGCCTCCTCGTGCTCGCCGAAGGTGACGATGCGCCCGGCCGACGAGGCGAGGGCATGGGCGTGGAGGCGGGCGAAGCTCGGGTTGTCGCGGTTGAGCACCGCGACGCCGCCGGGCGCGAGGCCCGAGAAGATCTCGCCCTTGGCGTCGGCGATCGCCGACAGCGAGGCGAAGTGCTCGATGTGGACCGGCTCGACGGTGGTGACGAGGGCCACCTCCGGGCGGACCTGCGCGACGAGCGGCACGATCTCCCGCGGGTGGTTCATGCCGATCTCGAACACGCTGAAGCGGCTCTCGGCCGGCATCCGCGCCAGCGTCAGCGGCACGCCCCAGTGGTTGTTGTAGGAGGCGACGGAGGCGTGGGTCTCCCCTTGCGCCGACAGCACGTGGCGCAGGGCCTCCTTGGTGCCGGTCTTGCCGACCGAGCCGGTCACGGCCACGACCTGGGCCGCGGTGCGGGCGCGGGCCGCGCGGCCGAGGCGCGTCATCGCGTCGAGGACCGGATCGGGGCCCTCCCCCGGCACGGCCAGGACGGGTCCGTCGAACGACGCGGCGCGGTCGGCGGCGACCACCGCCGCGCCCGCGCCCTTGTCGAGCGCCGCGCGGACGAAGTCGTGCCCGTCGCGAGCCTCGCCCCGGATCGCGAAGAACAGGTCGCCCGGCTGCAGCGTGCGGGTGTCGATCGAAGCGCCGGTGACGGCGCCGCGCTCGCCCTGGAGCGTTCCCCCGGTGGCGGCCGCGAGTTCGGCCGCCGTCCAGAGCGGTTTGGCGTTCGGGCTCATGCGGCCTCCGGTCGAGCGCGACGGTGCAACGCATCTTCCCTCCCCCCTTCGCGGGGGAGGGTGGGCCTCGCGTCAGCGAGGGTCGGGAGAGGGGAGCGCGTTGTCCGGAGATGTCGCTCCCCTCTCCCGACCCGCTTCGCGGGCCACCCTCCCCCGCAGAGGGGGGAGGGAGACGTGCGGCAGTCGTCGTGTTTCACGGGAACGGCGCTCATCGCAGATCCCCATCGATCGCCGCCCGCAGCACTGCGTGGTCCGAGAACGGCAGCACCCGGTCGCCCACGATCTGGCCGGTTTCGTGACCCTTGCCGGCCACCACCAGCACGTCGCCGGGCCCGAGCCCGCGCACGGCCGTGCGGATCGCCTCGGCGCGGTCGCCGATCTCGCCGGCGCCCGGCGCCTCGGCGAGGATGGCGGCGCGGATCGCGGCCGGGTCCTCGGAGCGGGGATTGTCGTCGGTGACGATCACCGTATCGGCCAGCCGCGCGGCGATGGCGCCCATGATCGGGCGCTTGCCGCGGTCGCGGTCGCCGCCGCAGCCGAAGACCACGACGAGGCGCCCGGTGGCGAAGGGGCGCAACGCGACGAGGACGCCCTCCAGGGCTTCCGGCTTGTGGGCGTAGTCGACGAGGCAGAGCGCGCCGTTGACCTCGCCGATGCGCTCCATGCGGCCGGGCACGCCGGTGAGGTGCTCCAGGCTCGCGAACACGCCGTCGGGGTCGGCGGCGC
>NZ_VRVH01000318.1:0-4968 GCF_008040095.1 Methylobacterium sp. WL6
CCACCGTCCGGGCGGCGATCGACGCGCGCGCCGTCACGCCGGGGCCGGCCCCGCTCGCCGCGGCGCAAGCCGTCATCGACCGCTGCTTCGCGCACGATCGCGTCGAGGACATCCTGGCCGCGCTCGCCGCCGAAGGCTCCGAATTCGCCGGGCGGACGCGCGCGACGCTGCTGGAGAAGTCGCCGTCGAGCCTCGTGCTGACGCTGCGCCTGCTGCGTCTCGGCCGCGCGGCGACGACGCTGGAGGCCTGCCTGGAGCGCGAGTTCCACGCGTCCCTCGCCCTGCTGGCGGAGGGGGATTTTCGCGAGGGCATCCGCGCGGCGGTGATCGACAAGGACAAGGCGCCGCGCTGGTCGCCGCCGACCCTCGACGCGGTCGACCCCGAACGGATCGCCGGCTGGCTCGCGCCGCGGGCGGCCCCGGTCTTTTCGGTGCCGGACGACGTCTTGTCCCCCCCTGCTCCCTCATCCTGAGGCGCCCGCGCCAGCGGGCCTCGAAGGAGGGCTCCAGGGATCGCAGCGCGACCTGGATGTCTCCTTCGAGGCCTCCGCTTCGCTCCGGCACCTCAGGATGAGGGGGTGGATGGGAGCAAGGAACAAGGATCGGTCGTGCTCCACGCAGAGCGCCGCCGTGAGAGACATACGGGAGGAACCCATGACGACGCGGCCCCAGACCATCGCCTTCATCGGGCTCGGCAACATGGGCGGCCCGATGGCGGCCAACCTCGTCCGCGCCGGGCACGCGGTCCGCGGGTTCGACCTCGCCCCGGCCTCGCTGGAGGCGGCGCGGGCCGAGGGCGTCGCCGTCGCCGGCTCGGTGCTGGAGGCGGTCGAGGGCGCGTCCGCGGTGGTGACGATGCTGCCGGCCGGTCGGCACGTGGTCGAGGTCTGGTCGCAGGTCGCCGGAGCGGTCCCCGCCGGCACCCTGCTGATCGATTCCTCGACGGTCGACGTCGCGAGCGCCCGCCAGGCCCACGCCCTGGCCGAGGCGCGCTCCTGCGCCGCGATCGACGCGCCGGTCTCCGGCGGCACCGGGGGCGCCAAGGCCGGGACGCTGACCTTCATGGCCGGCGGCTCGGAACAGGCCTTCGCCGCCGCCGAGCCGATCCTGAAGCGGATGGGCCGGAGCGTGTTCCATTGCGGCGCGGCCGGCGCCGGCCAGGCTGCCAAGATCTGCAACAACATGATCCTCGGCATCTCGATGATCGGCGTGTGCGAGGCCTTCGCGCTCGGCGAGAAGCTCGGGCTCTCGCAGCAGGCCCTGTTCGACGTGGCCTCGGTCTCGTCCGGGCAGTGCTGGTCGCTCACCACCTATTGCCCGGTGCCGGGGCCGGTGCCGACCTCGCCCGCCAACACCGGCTACCGGCCGGGCTTCGCTGCCGCCCTGATGCTGAAGGACCTGCGCCTCGCGCAAGAAGCCGCCGGCACCGCCGGCGCCGCGACGCCCCTCGGCGCCGAGGCCGAGCGCCTCTATGCCCGGTTCGACGCGCAAGGCCACGGCGGGCAGGATTTCTCGGCGATCGTCCAGATGCTGCGCGGACCGCGCGAGGAGGTTTGACCATGCCGGAGAATCTGACCGGGGACGAGACGATCCTCATCGAGACGCACGGGCGCGTCCGGCTCATCACCCTGAACCGGCCCAAGGCCTTGAACGCGATCAACGCGCAACTCACCCGCGCGCTGATCGCGGCGGCGACCGCCGCCGATGCCGATCCGGGGATCGGCTGCATCGTGATCACCGGGTCGGCCAAGGCCTTCGCCGCCGGCGCCGACATCAAGGAGATGCAGGCGGCGACCTATGCCGAGATGTATGCCGGCGACCGCTTCGCCGACTGGGAGCGCTTCACGGCCCTGCGGACCCCGATCGTCGCGGCCGTGGCCGGCTTCGCGCTCGGCGGCGGCTGCGAGCTCGCGATGATGTGCGACCTGATCCTGGCCGCCGACACCGCGCAGTTCGGCCAGCCGGAGATCAAGCTCGGGGTGATGCCCGGAATCGGCGGCAGCCAGCGGCTGACCCGGTTCGTCGGCAAGGCCAAGGCGATGGAGATGTGCCTGACCGGCCGGATGATGGATGCGGCCGAGGCCGAGCGGGCCGGGCTGGTCTCGCGGGTCGTGCCCGCCGACGGGCTCGTCGCGGAGGCGATGCGGGTCGCCGAGACCATCGCCGGCATGTCCAAGCCGATCGCGATGATGACCAAGGAGGCGGTCAACCGCGCCTACGAGACCACGCTCACGGAAGGCGTGCGCTTCGAGCGGCGGGTGTTCCACGCGATGTTCGCCACCCAGGACCAGAAGGAGGGCATGGCCGCCTTCGTCGAGAAGCGCGCGCCGAAGTTCACGCACGGGTAGCGCCACTTCTCGCTACGGAGGCCGATCGTCTTCACGCATCGTCCCGGCCTCGAGCCAAACTCATCCGGCCCCGCCCCGTCATCCCGGGGCTGCGCAGCAGAGCCCGGAATGACGGGGCGGGGCCGGTGGGGGCCGATCGCGTTCCGCTCCGATGAGATGCCTTTCCGGAAAACCCTGTCCCTTTCCGAACGGGTGGGGGACTCACGCCCTCGACGGTGCGCGGTGCGGTCGCCCGGGCGGTCGAAGGGGGCTGCATGGTGCGTCGTTCCGGCTCAGGCGGCCTGGCCGCCGTAGGTCGCGAACGAGGACTCGACCTTGTCGGCGAGCGCCGGCTCGACCTCGGCCAAGACCTTGAGGCGCCCGGCGAGCTTCGGCTCGCCGTCGGTGTGGGTCTTCTCGACGCGGCCGTCCTCGATGTCGGCGCCCGCGGTCTCGGTGCCGGCGCTGTTCTCGTCCGAGACCGGCGCGATGGTCACGGCCTTGCGGTCGATCTTGTGCTCCTGGACGAGGTGCTCGACCGCCATCTCGGCGTCGCGGCGGGTCTCGAACGTGGCGGCGATGATCTTCGACATGGATCTGGCTCCGATGGCGGGGCGGTCCGGCCCCGCGGGGGTTCCGCCGTCAATCGCAGGCGCGGCGCTCCGTTCCGGATCGCCGCGCCTCGTGCGTCAGTACATCGGCGTGCCGCCGGTGACGGGCACCAGGGCGCCGGACATGTAGCTGCCCTCGCGGGACGCCAGCAGCACGTAGGCCGGGGCGAGCTCGGCCGGCTGCCCGGCGCGGCCGAGGGGCGTGTCGGCCCCGAGCTGCTCGATCTGCTCGGGGCTCTTCACGATCGGCTGGATCGGGGTCCACACGGGGCCGGGCGCGACGCAGTTCACCCGGATGCCCTTCGGCGCCAGCAGGTTCGACAGCCCGATCGTCAGGCTCGCGATCGCGCCCTTGGTGGCGGCGTAGATCAGCATCGTCTTGTCGGCGACCTTGGCCTGCTGGCTCGTCGAGTTCACGATCGCCGAGCCGGGCTTCATGTGCGGCACCGCCGCCTGGGCGAGGTAGTACATCGCGAAGACGTTGGCGCGGAACGAGCCCTCGAGGTCCTCCGCCGTCACGTCGTCGAGCCCTTCGTTGATCGTCTGCGCGGCCGCGTTGTTGACCAGGACGTCGAGGCGCCCGAACGCGGCCACCGTGCGGGCGACGAGGTCGCGGCAATGGGCCTCCTCGCGCAGGTCTCCCGGCAGCAGCAGGACGCGGCGCCCGGCCTGCTCGACCCAGCGCGCCGTCTCCTCGGCATCGGACTGCTCGACCGGCAGGTAGGAGATCGCCACGTCGGCGCCCTCGCGGGCGTAGGCGATCGCCACCGCGCGGCCGATCCCGGAATCGCCGCCGGTGATCAGCGCGACCTGATCCGTCAGCAGCCCCTTGCCGACGTAGCTGTGCTCGCCGTGATCGGGGGCGGGGGTCATCCGCGACGACAATCCCGGCCGCTCCTGCTGCTGGTCGCCGGGGAAGGGGGGCCGGGCTCCGGCCTCGCGGGGATCGTCGGTCATGGTTGGCTGCTCCCGGTGTCGCTTCCCATCGAGATAGGGCGCGGCGCCGCGGACGCAGGCGCGACCCGATGACCGCGGCGCCGGCGATCCCGATCGAACGATCGCGGCGACGCCTCAGATCGCCAGGCCGAGCTGCAGCGGTTCCGCGGCGTCGCCGTGGTCGAGGGCCGAGAGCGAGACGCCGAGCAGCCGCACGCTGCGCCGGAGCGGGCGGAGGTCGCGCAGCAGGCCCAGGCTGATCGCCTCCAGGCTGGCGCGGTCGCCGACGGGGGCCGCCAGGGAGCGCGCCCGCGTGACCTGCGCGAAGTCGGAGAACTTCACCTTCAGCGTCACGGTCCGGCCGCGCAGACCCTTGGCGGCGCAGGCCGCCGCGACCTTGTCGAGGATTGGCGCGAGGCGCTCGGCGAGGATTTCGAGGTCGGCGCTGTCGTCGGAGAAGGTGTTCTCGGCACCGATCGACTTGCGGATGCGGTGCGCCCGCACCGGGCGCTCGTCGATGCCGCGGGCCACCCCGTGATAGTAGGGGGCGGCGCTGCCGAGGATGGCGGCCAGATCCTCCAGCGAGCGGGCCTTGAGGTCGCGGCCGGTGTGGATGCCGAGGCGGCGCATTTTCGCCTCCGTCACCGGGCCGATGCCGTGGAAGCGGCCGATGGCGAGGTCCTCGACGAAGGCCGGGCCCATCTCGGGGGTGATCACGAACAGCGCGTCGGGCTTGCGGTAGTCCGAGGCGACCTTAGCGAGGAACTTGTTGTACGAGACGCCGGCCGAGGCGACGAGTCCGGTGCGCGCGCGGATCGTGGTGCGGATCGCCCGGGCGACGGCGGTGGCGGTCGGCAGGCCCTGCAGGTTCTCGGTGACGTCGAGGTAGGCCTCGTCGAGGGAGAGCGGCTCGATCACCGGCGTGTGCTCGGAGAACACCGTCCGGATCTCCTCCGAGATGCCGCGGTAGACCTCGAAGCGCGGGCGCACGAACACCAGGTCCGGGCAGAGCCGGCGCGCCGTCACCGAGGGCATCGCCGAGCGCACCCCGAAGGCCCGCGCCTCGTAGCTCGCGGCGGCCACCACGCCGCGCT
>NZ_VRVH01000319.1:0-4960 GCF_008040095.1 Methylobacterium sp. WL6
CCGCGGAGTAGGCCGCCCGCCGGCGGATCGGCCGCCTCAGCGGTCGCCCTGCACCGCCGGGGGCACGCCGTCGGCGAAGTTCGAGCCGCCGCCCGCGCTGAAGAGTTTTCGCAGGAAGCCCGGCGCGACCGCCGAGAGCGGGTTCACGCTGACGTCCGGCGCGTTGAGCCTGCCCGAGACCCGGAAGTTGACCGCGAACAGGCCCTCGTTGTGGCCGCCGCCGAGGAGCGGTCCGATCAGCGGCACCTGCGAGACGATGTTGTTCAGGCCGTAGAGCGGCACGAAGGTGCCGTTGATGTCGGTGCGCTCGCGGGCGGTGTCGAGGAAACCCGACAGCGTGAAGCCCATCGCTGCGTTCGAGATCGCCGCATCGGAGAAGTCGACGCGCGAGCCCGAGCGGACGAAGTTCGCCCGCATCCGGTCGAACGAGACCGCGCTGCCCTGGCCCGCGACCGTGCGCTTGCGCCCGCGGGCATCGACGGTCTCCACCGTCTCCGGTCCCTGGGCCATGATGCTGGACAGGGCCGGCTCGTTGCGCAGCGCGAACTCGCGGATCTGCACCACGCCGGCCTGCGGCCCGTCGCTCAGCACGATGCCGAGATTGAGCCGGCCGCCGTACATCCGCCGGTAGACGTCGACGAAGCGCAGCGTCGCGCCGGCATCGCCGGATTCGATCGCCAGCGTCGGCGTGCCGCGCTCGCCCTTGGTCACGCTCGCGACGAAGGGGGCGGAGCGGAACTTGCCGCTCATCGCCGCCGAGCGCACGTCCTTGCCGCGCATGGACAGCTTCACGCTGGCGCTGGTCAGCGCCTCCTCGTTGAAGCCGGTGAGGATGCCGAGCTGGATGTCGGCGTCGATGTCCTTCGGGTTGGCGTCCCGCTGCGACTTGCCTTCGGGCGCGGTCAGCATCTTCAAGAACGGGCGCGCGTCGGCCACCGCCCCCTTCACCGCGACGCGGTAGCCGTTTCCGTTGCGATCCAGCGTGACGCGCATGTCGTCGCCGGGCGAGAGCTTGAGGTTGGTCAGGTCCGCCCGCTCGAGGCCGCCCTCGCCGGTGATCGAGGCGCTGCCGCGGGCCGTGGTCGAGCCGGCATCGAGGGCGATGTCGCGCAGGTCCATCCCCGGGCCGGTATCGACCAGGGTGAAGGTCAGGCGGCCGGCCTTGCCCGCGGCCTTGCTCAGGCCGGGCAGCAGGCCGTCGATCCCGGCGCGGGCGAGGTCGGCCTCGACCCGGATCGGGGGTTTCGTGGCGCCGGCCTTGACCAGCGGGATGGTGGCTTTGACCGCGATCGGGCCGCTCAGCTGGGGGGCCGTCGGCAGGCCCTTGCGCGCCCGCAGGGCGTCGTCGACGGTCAGGTTCACCAGCACCTCGCCGGTGCCGCCGGTCTTGGCCTGATGCATGTCGATCGAGACCGGCGCGCCCGACAGCTTGGCGTCGCCCTTCAGGGTGAAGCCGCGCGGATCGTAGGTCACGGCGAAGCGGCCGGCTTCGAGCTTGTCCTTGCCGACGACCTTGTCGACGGCGAGGTCGTTCAGCGTGCCCGAGACGCTGACCGGCAGGTCGGGCAGGTCGGGGATGTGCTTGAGGTCGAGCGGGAAGCCGATGCGCAGGTCGGCCTGGCCCTTCACGGTCGACGGGTCGAGATCGACGCCCGACAGCGCCTTGAACATCTTGGTCTGCAGCAGGGCCGCCAGCGCGTCTGCGCCGCCCGACAGGCGAAGGCCGATATCCGCCACGACCTTGTCGGGCGAGATCTCCGGGATGACGAAGGCGCCCTCGGTGATGTTCAGCGCGCGCCCGTCGGCCATGCGGATGTCGGCGGTGACGTTCCTGATCCGGGTCGAGCGCCCGGTGATCGTGCCGGCGACGTTGCCTCGGGTCAGCGGCGGCGCGTCGGGCGAGACCTCGAGCGTCGCGTCCGAGACGCGGAAGTCGATATGCACCGCGTTGTCCGGCATCGGGTCGCCCCGCGTCGCCGCGGCGAGCTCGGCGCCCGACATGTCGACGGTGATGTCGACCGCCTCGATGCGGGCGGCGCGCAGCTCGTCGACGAGGTAGTTGCGCGCCCCCGGCGCGATGTTCTCCGGCCAGAGCCGCAGCGCCGTGCGGGCCTCGCTGTCGCTGGCGGTGACGTGGAGCGTGAGGCCGTCATCGTCGGCGGTGGTGCCGAGGGTGCCGGACATGTTGCCGTGGATGCCGTCGCCGCTCATCGCGAAGCTGTCGATCGCGACGCCGCCGGCGCGGCCGGTGAGGTGCCCGTCCATCGCCGCGATGGTGATCGGCTTGTCCTTCGGGGCGGCGCCCCGGAGCGTCGCTTTTCGGCTCGACAGGGTCGCGGTCCAGGCGAAATCCTCGCCCGGCTTGGCCACGGCCCAGGTGCCGGTGAGGTTCACCGCGTTGCCGGCGCCGAGGTAGTCGAGCCCGTCGAGCGTCATCACCCGGGCGGTCTCGTCCCAGCTCACCGTGGCCTTCAGGCTCTCGACGGTGACCGGGTTGAAGTCCTTCTCCTCGACGAGGAAGGTGCCGTCGCTGGTGCGCAGCGTCGCCTTCATCGCCTCGATGCGGCCGCCGTCGAGGGCGACGTCGGCCCGCGCCGAGAGCTTCAGGTCGGTGGTGATCGGCAGCTTCGACTGGCCGGAGAGCAGCAGCAGGTCGGTGGCCGGCAGGTCGTCGAGGGTGATGATGCCGGTGCGGCGCGGGCCGCCGGCCTCGCGCAGGGTGCCGCCGAAGCGCCATTGCCCGTGCGGCCCGTCGATGCGCAGCTCGAACAGGCGCGCGTCCTGGTTCGGGTCCCGGCCGAACAGGCCGTTGACGTGCTCGAACACCGCGCGCTCGCGGGCGTCGTCGTCGATCAGCGTGAGGCGGGCATTGGTGATGCGGGCGCGGTCGAGCGCGCCGACGACGCCGGCGGAGTCGAGCACGACGCCGAAGATCGAGGCCGTTGCGGCCGAGAGCGGCGAGACCATGCCGCGCGCCGCATCCACGCTCGGCGGCGTGTGCGGCGAGGCGTCGCCCGGATGCGCCGGCTCGGCGGCCGCGAAGGCGATCGAGCCGTCGCGGTGGACGAGCGCCGTCATCTGCACGTCGCGGAACTCGATCGAGCGCGGCGTCGGCGCGAGCTTCAGCAGGCTCCAGGGATCGATGCTGACGAGGGCGAGCGGCGCGCGGACCACGAGGGCGCCCTGCGGGTTGCGGATGTCGAGCCCGCTGACGCGCAGCGCCAGGGCGTTCTCGGAGTCGAGCTCGAGGGTGCTGTCGCGCAGGCTGATGCGCCAGCCCGGCCCGATCCGGTCGGCGAGCGCCGACGACACCCGCGCCGACAGGCCGTCGATCTGCAGGGGCCCGTATGCGAGGCGCATGACCCCGCCCCCGAGGCCGAGGCCGAGCGCGACGACGAGGGCGGCGGCCGTCCACAGGCAGCGCCGCGTCCAGCAACGAACGGCCTTGCGCGTCTGCCCGCCGCCGGGCGTATCCTCAGGCCGGGCCTCTTCCTCAGGCATGAAGACCTTGCATCGGCGCGTCCGCTGTTTCGCAACGTGCGCTCATTCTAGGACGCAACCTCGTGACGACGCGTTTCCGGAGCGTGTCCGGCTCTCGCGCCCGAAGCGCGGGCATCGGATGGTCCGGCACCGCGCCAAAGCACACCATCAATCGGCCGAAAGGATGGCACGATGCCCCTCGCCCAAGGCGAACGCGCTCCCGACTTCACCCTTCCCGGCTCCGGCGGCAAGACGCTCCAGCTCGGCGAGCACGTCGGTCACAAGATCGTGCTCTACTTCTACCCGAAAGACGACACCAGCGGATGCACTCTGGAGGCGCAGGCCTTCAACGCGAGGCTGGCCGACTTCGACGCGGCCGACGCCGTCGTGATCGGGGTCTCGCCCGACCCGGTGAAGAGCCACGACAAGTTCGCGTCCAAGCACGACCTCGCCTTCCCGCTCGCCTCCGACGAGGGCAAGGCGATGCTCGAGGCCTACGGCGTCTGGGTCGAGAAGAGCATGTACGGGCGCAAGTACATGGGCGTCGAGCGCACCACGATGCTGCTCGACCGTGAGGGTCGCATCGCGCGGATCTGGCCGAAGGTGAAGGTGCCGGGCCATGCCGAGGAGGTGCTCGAGGCCGCCCGCGCCCTCCCCTGAGCCGATCCCGCATCCCGCGGGAGGCATGAGGGTTCTCGGTTTCTTAACCCTGTCGGCCTTCGATGGCGCCCTCGGCATCGGGCCCGAATCGATGACCCCTTCCGCCAGCCTTCCGCACCGCAGGAGCCGCCTTCTCGCCGCTGCCCTTCTCGTCACCGGCCTGTGGGCCGCCGGCGCGAGCGGGCTGGTGGTGTTCCACGACGACATCCTCGCCGGGTTCGTCGCGCGGCAGGGCGCGATGCAGACGGCCTACGAGGTGCGCCTCGCCGCGTTGCGGGCCGAGCTCGACCGCGGCGGCTCGGCGCGGGCGGAGGCGCAGGTCGCCGTCGCGGCGCGCCTCGACGGGCTGACGGCGCGCCAGAACGATCTGGAGCGGCGGCAGGCCGTGCTCGCCCGCCTCGCGCGGCCGGACGACGCGTCGTCCGACCCGATCGATCCGCCGACCACCGGTTCGCTGCCCGCCCCATCCTCGGCGGGCGAGAGCGATCTCGGCCTGCGCGGGGTCGAGGCAAGGCCCGGGCGTCGCAGCGCGCGCGAGACCGACCTGCAGGTTGCGGCCCTCGCCGGGCGGCTCGACGGCCTCGCGGCGGCGCAGGTGCTCGGGCTCGACCGCATCACCGAGCGGGCGGCGAGCGATCTCGGACGCCTGCGACGCGCCCTGGAGCGGATAGGAATCGACCTGCAGCGTCCGGCCGCGGCGGGCCTGGGCGGGCCGCTCGTGCCGATCGATCCGAGCCCGTTCGCCGACGCCCTCGCGGTCGCGTCCCGCACCGTCGGCGATGCCCAGGCGCTGCGCCGGCTCGCCGCCCGCCTGCCGCTC
>NZ_VRVH01000031.1:0-29652 GCF_008040095.1 Methylobacterium sp. WL6
CCCGGATCCGCGAGATCAACGCGGTGGCCGCAACGATCGCGGCGGCCGTCGAGGAGCAGGGAGCGGCGACCCAGGAGATCGTGCGCAACGTCGCACAGGCCTCGGCCGGTCTTCCCACGGCCAATAGAACTGGCGCTGCTCGGGCTCCGGCGCGGCGCGGCGCGGCGCGCGGGCATAGCCGTCGTCCTCGCGGTAATAGGCGTCGCGGCCGCGTCGGCGCGGCTGGTCGTAGCTGTCGCCCCACTGCGCCTCGGCCGGCGACGGCGGCAGGAGGACGAGCGGAAGCGCGAGGCCGGCCCCGAGCGCCAGAACGAGGCGGCGCGCCTTGGCGGCTGCCGCGTCGGCTCGGTTTGTCGCGTCGCGTCTCATGCGCCCTCCGGTGCCGCGGGTCTCGACCCGCGGGCGACCATAGCGGAGCGGCCGCGCCGCGTCTAAGAGCCTCCCGCAAAACCTCCCGAGCGCCTTCGGTCTCCAGTGCCAGGCATGACGCGACGGCGGTCCTGCGACGGATGACGGGCGGCCATTCGACCCTGAAAGCGTCGGTCTTCCGACGATCGTTCGTCCCCCTCATCCTTCGCAGCCGCCGAAGCGCCACCGCGAGGATGAGGGAAACGGGCCGACGAACGCCTCGACGGGGTTTCAGGCGGCGCGGACGGTGGCCAGGAAGTGCGCGACCTCTGCGCCGAGGCGTTCGGATTGGCGCGACAGCTCGGAACTCGACGCCAGGACCTGGGTCGCGGCGGCGCCCGTGTCCTCCGACGCGCGCGCCACGCCCGCGATGTGGGCCGTGACCTCGCTCGCACCGGCCGAGGCCTGTGCGACGTTGCGCACGATCTCCTGGGTCGCCGCTCCCTGCTCCTCGACGGCCGCCGCGATCGTTGCGGCCACCGCGTTGATCTCGCGGATCCGGGTCGTGATGCCGCCGATCGCGCTCACGGCCTGATCGGTCACGTGTTGCACGTGCCCGATGCGCTGGCTGATCTCCTCGGTGGCCTTGGCCGTCTGGCCGGCCAACTCCTTCACCTCCGTCGCGACGACCGCGAAGCCGCGGCCAGCCTCACCGGCACGCGCGGCCTCGATCGTGGCGTTCAGGGCGAGCAGGTTGGTCTGCGAGGCGATGTTGGAGATCATCCCGACCATGGCCCCGATCTGCTCGGCGGCGTGGCTGAGCTCCTGCACCAGCCGCGCCGTCTGATCGGCGTCCACCACGGCGGCTCGCGCCAGCTCGGACGAGCTGGACATCTGCCGTCCGATCTCCTGCACCGAGGATCCGAGTTGCTCGGCGGCGATGGCCACCGTGCTCACGTTGTCCGCCGCCTGCGTGGCCGCCGTTGCCACGATGCCCGACTGCGCCGCCGTGTCGCCGGCGGTCGCGGTCATCTGCTGGGCCGTCGCCTGCAGCTCGGTGGCCGCCGACGAGACCTGCCCGACGATGCCGCCGACGGCCGCTTCGAAGGCGTCGGCCATCTGCCGCATCCCGGCCTGGCGCTGCCGCTCCGCCTCCAGCCGCCCCTGGGACATCTCCTCCTCCAAAGCCTGCGTGCGGATCAGGTTCTCCTTGAACACCTGCACCGAGACGGCCATCGCCCCCAGCTCGTCGCCGCGCCGGGTCGCGGGCACCTCGGCCGCCGTGTCGCCCCGCGCGATGGCGCTCACGCAGGCGGCGAGCTGGTGGATCGGGCGGCCGATCGAGAGGGCCGAGAACACGGCCGAGCCGATCAGGACGAGGATGACGGTGCCGCCGATGGCGAGCCCGATCCGGTTGGCGGACTCGGCGGTCGCGACCGTGTTCCGCCGCGCCTCGTCCGCGAAGCGCTGGGCATTGGCGACCGATTCCGTTCCCGCCTCGTTCAAAAGCGTGTTCACGCGCTGCTGCTCGGCGACGATCTGCGACAGCCTGTTCCCGTCGACGGACCGCGCGCCATTCTCGAAGCGGATGACGTCGGCCAGCGATGCCGCGAGGTCGGCATAGGTGACGAGATTCGTCCGAAGGTCCTGAAGAACGCCCGGGATCAGCGCGATCCGGATCGGCTCGTCGAGCGCCGCTGCGCCGGTAGCCTTGCCGGCGCGGATGCGCTCGGCGACGCGGGCGACCTGCTCGGTGGTTTCCGCGGTGCGGATGTCGCCGACCGCCGCTTGAAGCTCCGCGTGCGAGAGGCGGGTCTGCTGGATGCCTGCAAGGATGATCTGCTCGCGTCCGGCCGCGGCGTTCGCGTCGATGATATGCTGGGCGCTGATCCACTGGTTCATGACGAGGGCCGTGGCGAGCAGGACTCCGATTACGCCCGAAGCACCAAGTTTCTTTCCGATCGTCCAACGCATGATGACAAATCCCCCGAATTCTTGAGAACATCAACAATCCGGACGACAGACCTGCGACGCGACATCGTGACGACCATCACGGACGTCTCGGAAGATAGAAGAATTTCATGGATGCATGATTGACCACACGTCTCACATTGCGCGTTTCCGGCTTGCGAACGACACCGTCCGAGAGCGCAAACCGCTCGGTTCGACTCCGAGCGATGAATAAAAGAGCGATATGCACTCTTTCGCCCCGGCTCGACGTTGCGTTCCGACGGAGCGTCTGGCCAAGTCGGGCGATGCCCGCCCGACGCCGTGCATCCTCCTACCAGTTGCTCAACCTACTCGAGGCGACCGGCCAGGTCGGCGTCTGGTCCCTTAACCTGCGGACCGGCGAAATGAGCGGCTCGCTGGGCCTCGCCCACATCACCGGCCTGCCTTCGGACGAGAGCCTCCTCGGCCTGCTCGACCGACTTCTCCACCCGGACGATCGCGAAGCTCTCGGCGAGCTGTTCGACATGCTCTACAGCGGCCGGGCGATCGACCGCACGGTCCGGCTTGTGCGTCCCGACCACACCGTGCGCTGGGTTTCGGTCAAGGCCCAGATCGTTCTCGACGACGCCCATCGGCCGATGCGTGCCGAGGGCATCGCCTTCGACGTGACCGGCCCGCACGAGGCGCGTCTGCTCGCCGAGCAGAGCACCGCACGCTATCGCGGCCTCGTTCATGCCATCGCGGCCGTGGTCTGGACGACGGCTCCGGATGGGAAGGCGCGGCCAAGCCCGACATGGCAGGTCCTGACCGGGCAGACGGGCCCGGAGATGCAGGGCGACGGTTGGCTCGCCGCGATCCACCCGGAGGATCGGGCACGGATCGAGACGGCATGGCGAACGGCGATGGAGCACGGCACGCCTTACGAGGCGGATCACCGCGTTCTCTGCGCGGACGGCACGGTCCATTGGTACAGCAACCACACCATACCCCTCCACGATGCCGATGGTTCGGTGCGCGAGTGGATCGGGATCATGCAGAAGATGCCGCCCAGCGGTCGATTCTCGTCGCCTGAGATCACCGGGACGCTCGTGCGCGGAGCCCGCGCGATGCTGCGCTGGTCCGTCGTGGATCTGGCTCGGGCCGCCGGCGTCTCGGTCTCGAGCATCCGGCGCCTGGAGGAGGAGGTCGGGACGGTGCAGCCGCGAACCCGCTTGGCGATGCGTCGAGCCCTGGAAGGCGCCGGCATCGATTTCATCGGGACCCTCGACGGCATGACGGGGGTGATCTTGACCAGGGATCGGCGTGGCGCCTGATCGTGTGGATCTCGAGCCGACGCGCCGTCGGGGCCGGCGATCGATGATGCCGCGCCCTTGGCGGCCGGCATCGCCGGACGGTTCGACGTCATGCCCGCTCGGATCGGACGTGTATTGAGAGCGCCTTCAGGCGAGGTGGATGCCGGCTCGCGCGAAGCGCGGTCGACGATGCAACACGCGGGCGCCCCTCATAAAACGCCCGATCATCGGAGCCTCCTCCTGTGTCCAGGACGGCGCGACGGACGTTTAGGACGGCTGTCATGCCGGATCGCATAGACCGGAATCCCTGAGGCCCGGCGGAACGCCGCCGCCGTGCGGCGCGAGGTCCGGGCCTCGACGGGTCGGCCTCAGCGCGGCCTGGCGTCGATCCGGCCCGCGAGACGGTCGCGCAGGGCGGGCGTGGCGTAGCCGTCGGCGGTCAGGCCTTCGCGGATCTGGTAGCGCCGGATCGCCTCGCGCAGCTTCGGCCCGGCGCGGCCGTCGGCCTCGCCGGCATAGAGGCCCTGCGCGGCGAGGCCCGTCTGCAAGGCCTGAAGGCCGGCCTTGTCGAGGCGGGACGCCGCGCTCGGCCAGGGTGCGACGAGGGGCGGCCCGCCGGCCAGGCGGTCGGCGAGATGGCCGACCGCCAGCGCGTAGGAATCCGAGGTGTTGTAGCCGCGGATCACCTCGAAGTTGTCGGTGATCAGGAAGGCCGGCCCGCCGGCGCCGCCGGGCAGGAACACGGACGCTCCGCCCTTGTCCGGCAACGGGCCGCCATCGATCCGGCTGACGCCGCGGCGCGAGAATTCAGGCAGGTCCGCGGCGTAGCGCGTCAGGTCGAAGCCCTCGGGCAGGCGGACGGCGTAGCCCCACGCGATCGCGGGATTCCAGCCGAGGTCCTTGAGGTAGGCGGCGATCGAGGCGAGGGAATCGGCGTCGCTCGCCCAGATGTCGCTGCGGCCGTCCCCGTCGAAGTCGACCGCGTGCGTCAGGAACGTCGAGGGCAGGAACTGCACCTGTCCCATCGCGCCGGCCCAGCTGCCCAGCATCCGGTCCGGCGCGACGTCGCCGCGCTGCTGGATCGCGAGGGCGGCGAGCAACTCGTCGCGAAACAGCGTGCCGCGGTGCCGGGCGGCGGCGAGCGTCGCCAGCGCGCGGATCGTCGGCACCGAACCGCCGCTAGCGCCGAAATCCGACTCGATGCCCCAGATCGCGAGGAGCACCGAGGCCGGAACGCCGTAGCGCGCCTCGATCGCCGGGAGGGTCGGCCCGAGCGCCGCTCCACGGGCCCGGCCGCGGGCGATCCGCGCCGGCGAGACCGCCCCGACGAGATAGTCCCACACCGGCCGCCCGAACTCGCTCTGCCCCTTGATGCGGGCGAGCACCGCGGGGTCGGGCACGACGCCGCGGAACGCCGCATCGAAGGTCGCCGGCGCGATCCCCTTAGCGAGCGCATCCGCGCGGAGAGCCGCGACGAAGCTGGGGAACGCGCCCGCTCGGCCGGCTTGCCCGACGGCGGCAGGCTCGGCGAGGGAGCCGCCCGGAGCGGCAGAAAAGCAGAGGGCGAGGAGCGCGGCGCGGATCGGGCGCACGGCCTCAGTGCCGGTTGCGCTTGGGCAGGGCGTCTTCCCAGTCGAGCGCTTGGCGCACGATCGCGTCGAGGTCATCGTGCTTCGGGCGCCAGCCAAGCTGCTCGCGGATCCGCGACGCCTCGGCGACGATCCGCGCCGGATCGCCGGGGCGGCGGGGCGAGAGGCGCACCGGGAAGTCGCGACCGGAGACGCGCTTCACCGTGTCGATCACCTCGAGCACCGAATAGCCGGTGCCGTAGCCGCAATTCAGCGTCAGGCTCTCGCCGCCGGCGCGCAGGTGGTCGAGGGCGACCTGGTGCGCCTCGGCGAGATCGGAGACCTGGATGTAGTCGCGCAGGCACGATCCGTCCGGCGTCGGGTAGTCGGTGCCGAACACCTCGAGATGCGGGCGCTGGCCGAGGGCCGCCTGCGTCGCGACCTTGATCAGGTGGGTGGCGTTCGGCGTGGACTGCCCGGTGCGCCCGCGCGGGTCGGCACCGGCGACGTTGAAGTAGCGCAGGATGACGTAGCTGAAGCCGTGCGCGGCCGCTGCGTCGCGGATCATCCACTCGCTCATCAGCTTTGAGCGGCCGTAGGGGTTGATCGGGTTGGTCGCGAGGTCCTCCGGCACCGGCACGGTCTCCGGCTCGCCGTAGACCGCGGCGGTCGAGGAGAAGATGATGTGCTTCACGCCGGTGCGCACCGCGGTCTCGATCAGCGCGCGCGTCTTCACCGTGTTGGCGAGATAGTAGTGCAGCGGGTCGGCGACCGAGTCCGGCACGACGATGCGGGCGGCGAAATGGGCGATCGCGTCGACGCGGTTCTGCAGGATCGTCTCGGTGACGAGGCCGGGGTCGCCGACGTCGCCGCGCACGAGCTTCACCTCCGGCGGCAGGGCCCAGTCGAACCCGGTGGAGAGGTCGTCGAGGACGACCGTCTCCTCCCGCCCGGCATCCTGCAGGGCGAGAACCATGTGACTGCCGATATAACCGGCACCACCCGTGACCAGAACCGCCATCGTTGCCCCTGAAAGAAACCGCGCCAACCAGCAAGCGGAAGCTTGCTTTTAACCGATAATGCTCAATCGTGCCGCGCAACGGCGCGAAGCCGTCCGCTTGCCGTGCTAGTGTTGCCCGGAACGCCCGGCCCGTCCAACTCCCACGTTTGGGTTTTTGCTCGATGAAACCGATCCGAAAGGCCGTCCTCCCCGTCGCGGGCCTCGGCACCCGCTTCCTGCCGGCCACCAAGGCCGTCCCGAAAGAGATGCTGACGGTGGTCGACCGGCCGGTCGTCCAGCACGTGGTCGACGAGGCGCGGGAAGCCGGCATCGAGCACTTCATCTTCGTCACCGGCCGCGGCAAGGCGGTGATCGAGGACCATTTCGACATCGCGTTCGAGCTCGACCGGATGCTGCAGGAGCGCGGCAAGATCGCGGCCTACGAGGAGCTGAAGCGTGACCTGCCGGCCGCCGGCCAGACCAGCTTCACCCGTCAGCAGGCGCCGCTCGGCCTCGGCCACGCGGTGTGGTGCGCCCGCGAGATCGTCGGCGACGAGCCCTTCGCCGTGCTGCTGCCGGACATGCTCAGCCGCGGCTGCATGGGCCAGATGCTCGCCGCCTACGAGCGCCACGGCGGCAACGTCGTCGCCGTCGAGGAGGTCGCGCCGGAGGAGACGCATCAGTACGGCATCGTCAGCGTCGGCGAGACCTTCGGTCAGACCTTCGAGGTCACCGGCATGGTCGAGAAGCCGAAGCAGGGCACCGCGCCTTCGAACTTCATCATCTCGGGCCGCTACATCCTCCAGCCGGAGATCTTCGGCATCCTCGAGCATGGCGAGAAGGGCGCGGGCGGCGAGATCCAGCTCACCGACGCGATGATCAAGCTGATGGCCGAGCAGGACTTCTTCGGTATGAACTACGAAGGCCGCACCTACGACACCGGCTCCAAGCTCGGCTTCCTCACCGCCAACATCGCCTACGCGCTCGACCGCAAGGATCTGGCCGGCCCGCTCAAGGCCGAGATCGCGAAGCTCCTGGCGGACGGTTAGGCGGCTGCGGACGTGCAGCCGGAGCGGGCGGGGTATGCGCAACCGGTAGGGGTATTCCGCTTGCGTTTTGTGCGCCGCAATTTACTTTGTGCATTGCGGGATCGCGATGGCGTCGCGGTCCGGCAGCCCTTCTTGGGCGTTTCCTCCCTAGACTTCGGGCCGCTCCTTCGGGGGTGGCCTTTTTTCTTGGTCGCAGGACGGCCCGACGTGTCTGGTCGGGCCCGGGGTCATCGGTTTCACGCAACCACGGTTCTGCACGCTCCCCGGCATCCCGGGGCGCCGAAGGCGAATCCGGGACCCGGAACCGCAGATCGTTCTCGATCCTGCCGTCGTCGGCGGCTCTGGATCCCGGGTTCCGCTGCGCGGACCCGGGATGACGGGGACGGGCTGACCGGCCATGCCCGCTCGCGGGCGAGGATTGCCGAAGAACGACCGGCAACCTCGGAAGGACCTGCGGCGCCCTGCGCCCGATCCGACGAGGGGCCGTTATCGGCCTATTCGGCGGCGATGCCGATCGGCGTCTCCGAGCCGAGGTCGTCGGCGACCTCGACGATCGCCTCGCCGAGCGTCTTGGCCAAGTCGAAGAAGCCGGGCGTGATCGCGAGGCTCGCCTCGTTCATGTAGAGGGCGCGGTTGATCTCGATCTGCAGCGCGTGCCGGCCGATGTTCGGCTCGCCATAATGCTCGGTGATGAAGCCCCCGGCATAGGGCTTGTTGCGTACCACCTTGTAACCGCGGGCGCGGAAGGCCGCCTCGAAAGCGTCGATCAGCGCCGGGTCGCAGGCGGTGCCGAAGCGGTCGCCGAGCACGAAGTCCGCCCGCGCATCGTGATCGCGCCCCAGGCTCGACGACGGCATCGAGTGGCAGTCGATCAGCATGCAGCGCCCGAATTCCCGCACCGTGCGCAGGATCAAGCCGCGCAAAGCCCGATGATACGGCTTGTACAGCCCGTCGATGCGCGCCACCGCCTCGTCCACCGGCATGCGCGCGGCATAGATCTCCTGCCCGTCCGAGACGACGCGCGGCACCGTGCCGAGGCCGCCGGCGACGCGCATCGAGCGCGTGTTGGCGAAGGGCGGCAGGCGGCCCTCGAACATCCGCGGGTCGAGCTCGTAGGGCTCGCGGTTCACGTCGAGATAGGCGCGCGGGAAATTGCAGCGCAGCAGCGGCGCGCCGAGCTCGACCACCTGGGCGAACAGCCGGTCGACATGCGCGTCCTCCGACCGGCGCAGCGACAGCGCGTCGAGCCGCGAGGCCTTCAGGAAGCTGTCCGGGTAGACCGACCCGGAATGGCCGGTGTTGAACACGAACGGCAGCGTGTGCCGCGTCGGCTCGTCCACGGCGAAGGCGGGCGAGAAGCCGAAGGCGTCTGTCTGATGCGGAAAGGGGAGCGTCATCGGCGGGGAGGCGCACCGTCGGGAATGGGAACGGCCAACGTCAAGGCCGCACTGTGGGGCGGCGGCGGCGGCCTGTCCACCGTGCCGGCGGGCTCCGGCATGGCCGCGCGGTGCGGCCTGTCACCTCGCAGGGGCAGCAAATCCTAACGTCTTGTTTACCGTTGGCTCCCTTTATGAAAAGAACGTTGCGATTCGAGGGTCCGGAACCGTCCGATGAAAATTCTCTTGGCGGAAGACGACAACGACATGCGCCGGTTCCTGGCCAAGGCGTTGCAGAATGCCGGGTTCGACGTGCTGTCGTTCGACAACGGCCTGTCGGCCTACAATCGCCTGCGCGAAGAGCCGTTCGAGCTGCTGCTGACCGACATCGTGATGCCTGAGATGGACGGGATCGAGCTCGCCCGTCGGGCGACCGAACTCGACCCGGACATCAAGGTGATGTTCATCACGGGCTTCGCCGCCGTGGCGCTCAACCCGGATTCGAAGGCTCCCAAGGACGCGAAGGTCCTGTCGAAGCCGTTCCACCTGCGCGATTTGGTCAACGAGGTCGAGAAGCTGCTCGCCGCTTGAGGCGGCCGGCGTGACGTTCCGGCCATAGGCGATCGGGACCGCCGACCCCTATATGGTCGTGTCATCCGCGGGACGCGAACACGCCCATGAATCCGGTTACGATCTACACGACGGCGTGGTGCCCCTACTGCTCGGCGGCCAAGAGCCTGCTCAAGGAGAAGGGCGTCGCATTCCGTGAAATCGACGTCGAGAAGACGCCCCCCGAGCGCGCCACCATGATGGCGCGCGCGGGCGGACGCACCAGCGTGCCGCAGATCTTCATCGGCGAGACCCATGTCGGCGGCTGCGACGATCTCTACGCCCTCGACAAGGCCGGCAAGCTCGATGCGCTGCTGAAGGCCTCCGCGAATGCCTGAGACCCGCTTCGTCGCCGCCTGCGTGCAGATGCGCTCGGGTCGCGACCCGGGCGCGAACCGCGACGCGGCGGTGGCCGGCGTGCGGGAGGCGGCATCGCGCGGCGCGCAGTTCGTCCAGACCCCGGAGATGACCTCGCTGGTCGAGCGCGACCGCGCACGGCTCTTCGCGGTGGTGCGCGGCCAGGACGAGGACGAGACGCTGGCCGCGCTCCGCGACGCGGCACGCGAGACCGGGACGGTGGTGCAGATCGGCTCCCTCGCGATCCGCGCCGGCGAGAAGATCGCCAACCGCGCCTTCCTGATCGGTGCGGACGGCGCGATCGTCGCGGCCTACGACAAGCTGCACCTGTTCGACGTCGACCTGCCGAGCGGCGAGCGCTGGCGGGAATCCTCGACCTATACAGGCGGTGCCTGCGCCGTCGTCGCGCCGACGCCGTGGGCCGAGATCGGGCTCGGCATCTGCTACGACATCCGCTTCCCCGCCCTCTACCGGGCGCTCGCCGAGGCCGGCGCCTCGGTGCTGACGGCGCCGGCGTGCTTCACCCGGCAGACCGGCGAGGCGCATTGGCACGTGCTGCACCGGGCGCGCGCGATCGAGACCGGGTCGTTCATGATCTCGGCCGCCCAGGGCGGGACGCACGAGGACGGTCGCGAGACCTACGGGCATTCGCTCATCGTCGATCCGTGGGGCCGGGTGCTGGCCGATGCCGGCGGCGCCGAACCCGGCGTGATCCTGGCCGAGATCGACCTTTCCGCGGTCGCGGATGCGCGCGCGCGAATCCCCTCGCTGCAACATGGACGCCCGTTCACGGTCGAGCGGGTCGGCTCCCCAGGAACCGCCCCGTCGTGACGGCATGATCCGGTACAGTCTCGTCTGCGAGGCCGGGCACGGCTTCGAGAGCTGGTTTCCCTCGTCCGAGTCCTTCGACGCGCAGGCGGCGCGCAGCCTCGTGACCTGCCCGGTCTGCGACACGCCGCGGGTGGTGAAGGGCCTGATGGCGCCGAGCCTCGCCCGCACCGACCGCGGGCGCCCGGTGGGCGGCGCGGACGCGGATCTGCCCGTGCCCGTCGCACCCGCCCCGGTGCCGATGATCGCCGAGCCGGAGCGGCGCATCCGCGAGATGCTGCGGAGCCTGCGCGAGCACGTCGTCGCATCGGCCGAGCATGTCGGGACGCGGTTCCCGGAGGAAGCGCGCAAGATCCATTACGGCGAGACGCGGGAGCGCGCGATCTACGGGCAGGCCAGCCCGGACGAGGCCCGCGCGCTGATCGACGAGGGCATCGACGTCGCACCCCTGCCGCCGATGCCCGACGATCGCAACTGATCGATCGCGCGGTCGAAGCGGCCGGGCGTTCGGAAGCGATCGCGTCGGATCGCTCAGGGCTTCGCTGCGGCCGTGCCGGCGATGCCGGCGAGCACGAAGGCGATGACCGCGTTCCAACCGGCGAGCGAGACGCCGAGCACCCGCATCGCCGCGGTCGAGCAGTCGACGACCTTCGTCGTCTGCAACGCGTTCAGAAAATCGCCGACGGCCGCCGGGTTCGCGCCCGTGCCGCCGCCGCAATCGGTCGGGCCCGGCCAGAACCCCCACTCCGCGCCAGCGTGGTAGGCGCCGAGCCCGGCGCCGTAGAGCAGGCCGCCCGCGGCCAGCCCGAGGGCGAGGCGCGAGAGCCGCTCGGGCAGGAACAGCGCGAGGACGGCGAGCGGCACCGCCGCGTAGTAGGGCAGGCGCTCGGTCAGGCAGAGCTTGCACGGTGCGTAGCCGTAGCCGAACTGCAGCACCAGGGCGGCGCCGACCGTGAGGATCGAGCCGATCAGGACGGCGAGCGCGGCGCGGCGCAGGCGCAGCAGGGCGGCGTAGCTCATCTAGAGGATCACCTTGAACAGGACGAAGCCGAGGACGATCACCGCGACCGAGATCGCGACGACCGCGTTGAGATGGCGGTCGAGCACGCCGCGGATCTGGACGCCGTAGCGCCCGAGCAGCCCGGCGAGGATGAAGAAACGCGCGCCGCGGGTGACGATCGACAGCAGCGTGAACCAGAACAGGCTGTAATGGGCGAAGCCCGAGGTGATGGTCACGAGCTTGTAGGGGATCGGCGTCAGCCCCTTGAGCAGGATCACCCAGTGCCCGTACTCGGCATAGGATTGCTGGAAGGTCGCCGCCTTGTCCTGCAGGCCGTAGAGCCGGATCAGCCAGGTTCCGAGCGAATCGAACAGCAGCGCGCCGATGGCGTAGCCGACGAGGCCGCCGAGCACCGAGCCGACCGTGGCGATCAGCGCGTAGAACCACACCCGGTCGGGCCGGCTCACCGCCATCGGCACCAGCATCGCATCGGGCGGGACCGGGAAGAAGGAGCTCTCGGCGAACGCCACGGCGCCCAGGACGTAGGGCGCGGAGGGCTTGCCCGAAAGTGCGAGTATCCACTCGTAGAGGCGGCGGATCATCGGGCCTGTCTGTGCATCGGGTTCCTCGGGGCAGGGCGCCCTTTGAGCACAGCCGGCCCGACCGCACCAGCGTGCCGGCGATCCGCCGCACGCCGTGCGCGACCCCGGGAAAGGGCTTGGCCCGGCCACGGGACCTGTGCGAAAAGGCTCCCCGTCGCGGGTATGGTGGAACTGGTAGACGCGGGCGACTCAAAATCGCCAGCCGCAAGGCGTGGGGGTTCGATTCCCTCTACCCGCACCAACCTTCTCATTCCTGCTCCAGGAATCGTCGGATCCAGCCAGCCACCCGGTGCCGGTCGTCCGGTGCGTCGAGCGAGGCGAGCGCCGCTTGCGCCCGCTCCGGATCGTCCTGCGCATCGGCATGGCCGGCGATCAGGGCGCGGGTGTAGTCGGGCTCGAATTCCGGGTGGAACTGCACCGACAGCGCGGCGCGGTCCCGGTATTCCAGCATCGCGTAGGGCGTGAAGGCGCTCGACGCGAGCACGCGGGTCGCGGGCGGGGCCACGACGACCTGATCCTGATGGAACGCCGCCACCGCGATCCGCGTCGCGTCGTCCATGAACGGCGCCCGCTCCGTCACCGCGTAGCCGTGCAGGCCGAGGGCGCGCCCCTTCTCCGAACGGATCGCGCGGCCGCCA
Organism: Methylobacterium sp. WL6; assembly: GCF_008040095.1. Lineage (NCBI taxonomy): Bacteria > Pseudomonadati > Pseudomonadota > Alphaproteobacteria > Hyphomicrobiales > Methylobacteriaceae > Methylobacterium > Methylobacterium sp. WL6. Next base: position 12,618 of record NZ_VRVH01000031.1, read on the forward strand.
TAGGCCTCCGCCATCACCTGATGCCCGAAGCAGATGCCGACGAGGCGCTTCTCCGGCGGGAGCGCGCGCAGGGCCGTGATCAGCGGCGCGATCCACGGCAGCGGATCGTAGACGCCGGCCGCCGAGCCGGTGACGGCGTAGCCGTCGAACGCCTGCCAATCGGTGGGCATCCGTCCTGCGCGGACATCGAAGATCGTGCTGTCGTGCGCCGGCCCGATCATCCGAGCCGTCATCGCGCCGTAGGAGGGGAAGCGGTCGAGCCGCGCCGGCGGCGATCCGGCTTCGAGGATGGCGATGCGCACGTGACCGACCGCTGCTGATGATCCGCGACCGGCATCGCGCCGTTCGCGCCGCGATGCAACCGGGTCAGGCGGGGCGCGCCGTCCGCCCGACCCGTCGCGGCCGGACGACGGGCTTGAGGCGGATGTCCATGGCGTTGCCGCGCCAGACGATCGCGCGATGGGTCCAGGCCGCGCACCAGACCAGCGGGATCAGCGCGTCGCGCAGAACGAAGGCGAGGAGCAGGCGGGGGGCGTGGAACCAGTGGGCGCGCGTCGCCAGCCGGAGCTCGGCGGCGTAGCCCAGAGCTGCGAGAGCGGCGAGGCCGGCCGCCGCCGTCCAGGTTCCGGCCAGGAGCCCTGCGAGCAGGAACGGCAGCAGCGTGCCGCTGGCGATCTCGGGCGCGAAGAACAGCGGGAACGTCACCCGGCGCAGGCGCGCCCAGCGGATCTGGCGGGACCAGACCTCGGACGCCCTGCGGCGCCCCAGCGGCTGCTCGAACGGCGCCGCGACGAGGTGGACGCGGCGGCCGGCCGCGCGCACCAGCTTCGTCGCCGCCGCGTCCTCGGCGATCTCGGCGGCCAGCGCCCGGATGCCGCCCTGCGCCTCGAGGAACGGGCGATGCCAGAGCATGCTCTTGCCCTGCGCGAAGCCGAGCCCCACCGCCTCGCCGGCATATTGCCAGCGCGCCTGGAGGGTGTTGAGGAAGGCGCACTCGACCGCGGCCCAGATCCCGTCCGGCCGTGCGCCGATCGGCGTCGAGCAGACGAGGCCGGTGTCGGCGCGCCACGCCGCCTGCATCCGCTGCAGGTAGTCCGCCGGCATCAGCACGTTCGAGTCGGCGATGACGATCCAATCGTGTCGCGCCGCCTCCCAGCCCCGCACGCAGTTGTTGAGCTTCGGGTTGTCGCTGATGCGCTCGTCGCCGATCAGGATGCGGGCCGGCACCTGCGGATGTGCCGCGACCAGGCGGCGGACCAGCGGCAGCACCGGGTCGGCGGCATCGGCGACGCAGAACAGGATCTCGTAGGCCGGGTGGTCGAGCGCGAAGCCGCGGGCGAGGGTCTCTTCGCTGAAGGTCTCGAGGCCGCAGACCGGGCGCACCAGGGAGATCGGTGCGCCGGCGGGGAACGTGGTCTCGCCGGGCGAACGGCCGATCCGCCGACCCGCCACGATCAGGCTCGCGAGGTGGACGATCGTCAGGAGCGCGCACGGCGCGAGGGCGAGCGCGGTGCCGTCGAGGGCCGGTAAGGTGCTGGCGAGACCCATGCGGCACGCATCTCCGAACCGGCCTGTCCCGCGGCGTGCGGCCGCGCCGGCGGACTGCCCCTAACAGGGTGCGCATTTCAGCCGTATGACAGCCTCGGGCGCACCCAGGGGAGCGAAGCTTTGGCCGAAGGCGGAACCGTCGCGATCCTCGGAGCCGGCATGGCGGGCGGCGCCGCCGCCCAACGCCTCGCCCAAGCCGGCATCGCCGTCCGCATCTTCGACAAGGGCCGCGGCATCGGCGGGCGCATGGCGACGCGGCGCACCGGGACGGGCCAGCGCTTCGACCACGGCGCGCAGTTCTTCCGCGCCAAGGGCGACGCGTTCCGCGCGCAGTGCGCAACCTGGATCGCGTCCGGCGTCGCTGCGTCCTGGGGCGAGGACGGCCGCACCGTCGGCCTGCCTGGCATGCCGGCGCCGGTCCGCGCCCTGCTCGACGGCTTTCCGGTCTCGCTCGAGACCACGATCATCCGCATCGCGCGCTCGGAGGCCGGCTGGATGCTGACGGATGCGGACGGCGTCGCCAGCGGTCCCTTCGCCGCCGTTGGTCTGACCTTCCCGGCGCCGCAGGTCGTGGCGTTGATTGCGGCGAGCGGTCTCGTCCTGGCCGGGCCGGACCGGGCGACCTACGCGCCGTGCTGGTCGCTGCTCCTCGACCTCGACGAGCACCCCGGCTTCTCGAAGGCGCATCTGGCGTTCGCCGACGGTCCGATCGCGCTGATCGTGCGCGAGGAGACCAAGCCAGGCCGCGCGGCCGGTCACGCCCTGGTGGTGCATGCCGCGCCGGACTGGTCCCGCACGCATCTGGAGGATCCGCGCGAGGCGGTCCGGGCCGCGCTGATCGGCGCGCTCGAAGCCCGTCTCGGCCGGGCGGTCCGCCCGGCCTACGCCGCCGTCCATCGCTGGCGCTACGCCATGGTCGAGACGGCGCTCGGCGAGCCCTGCCTCTATGATCCGGCGCAGCGGCTGGGCGCGGCCGGCGATTGGTGCCTCGGCCCGCGGATCGAGGCGGCCTTCGACAGCGGCCGGGCGCTGGGCGAGCGCATCGTCGCGGACCTGAAGGGCGCGCGGTGATCCCGCCGATCGTGTTCCACCCGGCCTACGAGGCGAGCCTGCCGGCCGGGCACCGGTTCCCGATGCGCAAGTACGGGCGGCTCGCCGAAGTCCTGACGGAGCGCGGGCTGGCGCCGCGCGGGTTCGTTACGCCGGAGCCGGCCTCGCCCGAGCTGCTGCGGTTCGCCCACGATGCGGCTTACGTCGAGGCCGTCCTCGCTCTTTCGGTCCCGCGGGCGATCGAGCGGGCGATCGGCCTGCCGGTGGACGCGAGCGTCGTCCGCCGCTCGCGCGCCTCGGTCGGCGGCACGCTGCTCGCGGCGCGCCTCGCCCTCGCGCAGGGTCTCGCCGGAAGCGCTGCAGGCGGGAGCCATCATGCCCGGCGCGAGCAGGGGGCGGGGTTCTGCGTCTTCAACGACGTCGCGGTCGCCGCTCGCGCCCTGCAGGCCGAGGGCGCGATCCGGCGGGCGCTCGTGGTCGATTGCGACGTGCACCAGGGCGACGGCACCGCCGACTGCCTCGCGCGCTCGCCGGACCTCTTCACCCTCTCGATCCACTGCGAGAAGAACTACCCGACCGCCAAGATCGCCGGCGACCTCGACATCGGCCTGCCCGACGGGCTCGACGATGCCGGCTACCTCGCCGTGCTCGAGGCGCGGCTTCCGCCCCTCCTCGACGCGCTGGCGCCCGACCTCGTGTTCTACAATGCCGGCGTCGACCCGCATCGCGACGACCGCCTCGGCCGGCTCGCGCTCAGCGACGACGGGCTGCTTGCCCGCGACCGCTTCGTCGTCGGGCAGGCGCGCGCCCGCGGCATCCCGCTCGTCGCGGTGATCGGCGGCGGCTACACGCACGATGTCGACGCGCTCGCGGGCCGCCACGCCCTGGTGTTCCAGGTGCTGGCGGCCAACGCCCTCTACTGATCCGCGGGCAGCGCCCGCGCCTGGGTCTCGAGAGCGTCGAACAGGCAATTCAGCGCCGCGCCGTCGAGGCGGTGGAAGTCGAGCGAGCGGCTCAGCATCAGGCCGAGGATCGAGAAGGTCAGCGCCGCACCCTGGCCCGCGCGCCCCTCGATCGCGCCCATCGCCGCGAGCTGCTCGGCCAGGAAGTCGGAGAAGGCCGCCACGGCCTCGGGGTTGTCGGCCGACGCGATCAGCAGGGCATCCGGAAACCCGCATTCCTCGGCGTACATCTCGCGGGCATGGGCGATCACCGCCAGCGGCAGCGCGGCGGGCCCTCGCGGGCCGGCGGTGAGGCAGGCGGCGATGCCGGCGCGAAGCCGGCCGACCTTGCGGACCGCCAGCGCGGTCACGAGCGCGTCCTTCGAGGCGTAGTGATGCAGCACGCCGCCCTTGCTCAGCCCGGCTTCCACCGCGACGGCGTCGATCGTCAGCGTGCGGCTGCCGGAGCGCCGCAGCAGGGCTTCGGCCGCGTCGAGGATCACCTCGGCGCGATCCTGTCGCCGGCTACGCGTCTTCGCCGTCCCGTCGTCCATCGACACCACCCGTAAAAACCGTCTGGACGGTCGGTAAGATAGCGGATAAGTTTCGGCCGCGATAGATCGAGTCGGGACCATGCACGCCGTGAACCGAGGTTTTTCCATCGTCCTAGCGTCGACGCTGCTGGCGGCGACCGCCGTCCGTGCCGATCCGGTGCCGCTGATGGCGCAGACCCTGGTGCGCACGGTGATCGCGGCGGAAAGCCCGATTGCCGGCGACGTCGTCTTCACCGGCGACGTCCAGGCGCAGGGGCAGACCAGCGTCTCGTTCCGCACCGCCGGCAAGATCGAGACCCGCCTCGTCGAGGTCGGCGACCATGTCGCGGCCGATCAGGTCCTGGCCCGGCTCGACCCGCGCGAGCAACGCTCGAACCTCGCCAACGCGCAGGCGGCGCTCGCCTCGGCCGAGGCGCTGTCGACCCAGGCCAAGCTCGGGTTCAAGCGCCAGGAAGCGCTGATGGCGAGCGGCTACACCACGCGGCCCTCCTACGACAACGCCGAGCAGCAGCTGCGCACAACCCAGGCCGCGGTCGATTCGGCCAAGGCGGCCCTCGGCACGGCGCAGGAGCAGCTGTCCTACACCGAGCTGAGGTCGGGCGTGGCCGGCATCGTGCTCAGCCGCTCCCTGGAGACCGGGCAGGTGGTGCAGGCCGGTCAGTCGGTGCTGACGCTGGCGCAGGACGGGCCGCGCGATGCGGTCTTCAACGTCTACGAGGCCTTGCTGGCGTCCCCTCCGCAATCCGGCACCGTCGACGTGACGCTCCAGGGCGACGCGTCGGTGACCGCCGTCGGCAGCGTCCGCGAGATTTCGCCCACCGTCGATCCGGCCTCCGGCACCGTCCGCGTCAAGGTCGGCCTCAAGCAGACGCCGCCCGCGATGACCCTCGGCGCGGTGGTGATCGGCCGCGGCCGGTTCCAGAGCCACGCGGCGATCGTGCTGCCGTGGTCGGCGCTCTACCGGTGGGAGGACAAGCCCGCGGTCTGGGTACGCGATCCCGCCGGCGGCACGGTGGCGCCCCGCATCGTGACGATCGACCGCTACGGCCCCGACAGCATCGCGCTGTCGAGCGGGGTCGCGTCGGGCGAGGAGGTCGTCATCGCCGGCATCCAGTTCCTTCGCCCCGGCCAGACCGTGACGGTGGCCGAGCAGGTCGCGACGGGAGCAGCGAAGTGACGGTGTTCGAGCGATTCTTTGCCGCCGCCTTCCCTTCCTCCTCCCGCGCAGGGGGGGGAGGGGGGCGGTTTCGGGCCCCTTCCATCCTCGTCGGAACGTCGCTGCTCGCGCTCGCCGCCTGCAAGCCCGCCGAGGAGGCGAAGGCGCCGCCGGTGCGGCCGGTCCTGTACGCCGTCGCCAAGCCGATCGCATCGGTGCGGTTCGGGCCGTTCGCCGGCACGGTCGAGCCGCGCTACCAGTCGCAGCTCGGGTTCCAGATCGCCGGCCGGGTGGTCGCGCGCGACGTCACCGTCGGCGACCTCGTGAAGAAGGGGCAGCGGCTGGCTGCCCTCGACACCGTGGTGCCGCGCTTCGCGATGACCCGAGCCGAGGCCGATGTGGCGGATGCCAAGGCGCAATCCGAGAACGCCGCCGCCACCGAGGCGCGGACCCGGCGCCTGATGGAAGGCGGCAACGTCACCCAGGCGCAGCTCGACAGCACCGTCGCCAACCGCGACACCGCGCATGCGCGGCTGACCCAGGCGCAGGCGAGCCTGGAAAAGGCCCGCGACCAGATGGGCTACACCGAGCTCCATGCCGACTTCGACGGCGTCGTCACCCAGCGCAACGCCGAGATCGGGCAGGACCTCACCGCCGGGCAGACGGTGGTGACCGTGGCGCGGCCCGAGGTGCGCGAGGCGGTGGTCGACATCCCCGACGACCTCGTCGCGGCCGTGCCGAAGGACGGCCGCTTCACCGTGGCGCTGCAGAGCGCGCCCGAGATCACCGCCGTTGGCACCGTGCGCGAGACCGCGCCCTTCGCCGATGCGAGCACCCGCACCCGGCGTATCCGGATGTCGCTCGACAACCCGCCGCGCGCGTTCCGGCTCGGGGCGACGATCACCGTGTCGCTGGTGCGCAGGATCGCGCCGCGCTTCGTGCTGCCCGCCACCGCCATCCTCGGCGCCGACGGGCGCGATTCCGTGTGGATCGTCAACGCCGCCGGCGACGCGGCGAAGCGGTCCCCGGTCACGGTCTCGGACCGGAGGGGCGACTATGTCGGCGTCGCGAGCGGGCTGGCGGCGGGCGACCGCGTCGTCGTCGCCGGCGTCCACTCCCTCGCCGACGGCCAGACGATCCGCCTCGCGGATGCGCCCATCGTCGTTCCCGGCACGCAGGACTTCTGATCGTGGGTAGCTTCAACGCATCGGAATGGGCGCTCTCGCACCGCTCGTTCGTGTGGTTCCTCATGGCGATCTGCCTGGTGGCCGGCACGCTCGCCTATCGCGGGCTCGGCCGCGAGGAGGACCCGCCCTTCGCGATCAAGACGATGGTGGTTCAGGCGGTATGGCCGGGCGCCACCATCGGCGACACGCTCGAGCAGGTCACCGACCGGATCGAGAAGGAGCTGCAGCAGGTCGCGACCCTGGACTACGTCCGCAGCTACACCACGCCGGGCAACGCGACGGTGTTCGTGCAGCTGCGCGACACCACGAAGGCGTCCGAGATCCAGCCGTCGTTCTACCAGGTCCGCAAGCGCCTCGGCGACATCCAGGGCACCTTCCCGCAGGGGATGCAGGGGCCGTTCTTCAACGACGAGTTCGGCGACGTCTACGGCAACGTCTACGGCTTCACCGCCGACGGCCTGAGCCACCGCCAGCTGCGCGACTACGTCGAGGGCGTGCGCACCGAGATCCTGAAGGTGCCCAACATCGGCAAGACGCTGCTGCTCGGCACGCAGAAGGAGACGATCTTCCTCGACTTCTCGACGCGCAAGCTCGCCGGCTACGGCATCGACATCCAGTCGCTGATCAAGACGCTGCAGAGCCAGAACGCGATCTCGCCCTCGGGCGTCGTCCAGGCCGGGCCGGAGCGGGTCTCGGTGCGGGTGAGCGGGCAGTTCTCGTCCGAGACCTCGCTGGAGACCATCAACCTGCGGGTCAACGACCGCTTCTTCCGCCTGTCGGACGTCGCCGAGATCAGCCGCGGCTACGAGGACCCGCCGGCCGCCCTGTTCCGCGTCGACGGCAAGCCGGCGATCGGGCTGGCGATCGCCATGCGGCCGAACGCCAACCTGCTGCATTTCGGCGAGGACCTGAAGGCGCGCATGCGCCTGATCGAGGCGAAGCTGCCGATCGGCGTCGGCATCCACCTCGTCTCGGACCAGCCGCGGATCGTCGAGGAGGCGGTCGGCGGCTTCACCCAGGCGCTTCTCGAGGCGGTGGTGATCGTGCTCGCGGTCAGCTTCCTCAGCCTCGGCATCCGCGCCGGCCTCGTGGTCTCGATCTCGATCCCGCTGGTGCTGGCCATCGTCTTCGTCGTGATGCAGATCATGGGCGTCACCCTGCAGCGCATCTCGCTCGGTGCGCTGATCATCGCGCTGGGCCTGCTCGTCGACGACGCGATGATCACCGTCGAGATGATGGTCGCGCGGCTCGAGCTCGGCGATTCGCTGAAGAAGGCCGCGACCTTCGCCTACACCTCGACCGCCTTCCCGATGCTGACCGGCACCCTGGTGACGGTGGCCGGCTTCCTGCCGATCGGCTTCAACGGCTCGTCGGCCGGCGAGTACACCTACTCGCTGTTCGTGGTGATCGCCGCCTCGCTCCTGGTCTCGTGGGTGGTGGCCGTGCTGTTCGCGCCGCTGATCGGCGTGACGCTGCTGCCCAAGACCATGAAGAAGCACAGCCACGAGCCCGGCCGGATGGGGCGGCTGTTCCTGCGCGCGCTGGTCGCCGCGATGCGCTTCCGCTGGCTCACCGTCGCGGGCTGCGTCGCGCTGCTCGGCCTGTCGATGTACGGCATGACCTTCGTGCAGCAGCAGTTCTTCCCGGCCTCCGACCGCACCGAGATCCTGGTCGACTTCACCCTGCCGCAGAACGCGACGGTCACCGAGACGCAGGCCCAGATGGACCGTTTCGAGGCGACCCTGACGGGCGACCCCGACGTCGAGCGCTGGTCGTCCTATGTCGGCCAGGGGGCGGTGCGCTTCTACCTGCCCCTCGACCAGCAGCTCGCCAACAGCTTCTTCGGGCAGGTCGTCGTGGTGACGAAGTCGCTGGAGGCGCGCGACCGCCTGTTCCCCAAGCTCGAGGAGCGGGCGAAGCGCGACTTCGTCGGCACCGACGTGTTCGTGAACCCGCTCTCGCTCGGCCCCCCGGTCGGCCGGCCGATCCAGTACCGCTTGAGCGGGCCCGACCTCCAGGTGGTCCGCGCGAAGGCGCTCGCGCTCGCCGACATCGTTGCCAAGAGCCCGCATGTCGGCGTGCCGACCTTCGACTGGAACGAGCCCGGCAAGGTGCTGCGGGTCGAGATCCTGCAGGACAAGGCACGCCAGCTCGGCGTCACCAGCCAGGACATCGCCGGCATCCTCAACGGCGTCGTCGGCGGCACGGCGATCACGCAGGTGCGCGACTCGATTTACCTCGTCAACGTGATCGGGCGGGCGCAGGCGGCGGAACGGACCTCGCTCGAAACCCTGCAGAGTCTGCAGGTGACGCTCGCCAACGGCTCGGTGGTGCCGTTGCTCGCCTTCGCGCGGATCGCCTACGACCTGGAGCAGCCGATCGTCTGGCGCCGCGACCGGGTCGCGACGCTGACGGTGCGCGCCCCGATCATCGACGCGACGCAGCCGCCGACCATCGTGGCGGCGCTCGCCGCCGACATCGACGCGTTCGCCGCCGCTCTGCCGGAGGGTTACGCGCTCGCCACCGGCGGCGCGGTCGAGGAGGCGGCCAAGGGCCAGGGCCCGATCGCCGCGGTGGTGCCGGTGATGCTGCTGACGATGGCGGTGTTCCTGATGATCCAGCTGCAGAGCGTGCAGAAGCTGTTCCTGGTGTCGAGCGTAGCCCCGCTCGGGCTCATCGGCGTCGTCGCGGCTCTGCTGCCCTCGGGCAAGCCGATGGGCTTCGTCGCGATCCTCGGCATCCTGGCGCTGATCGGCATCATCATCCGCAACGCGGTGATCCTGGTGAGCCAGATCGAGGAATGCGAGGCCGACGGCCTCGGGCCCTGGGACGCGGTGGTGGAGGCGACGCGCCACCGCATGCGCCCGATCCTGCTGACGGCCGCGGCGGCGAGCCTCGGCATGGTCCCGATCGCCCGCGAGGTGTTCTGGGGGCCGATGGCCTACGCGATGATCGGCGGCATCATCGCGGCGACCTTCCTGACGCTGTTCTTCCTGCCGGCGCTCTACGTCGGCTGGTACCGGATCCGGCCGCCGGCCCCGAGCCGCCCGGCCGCTACCGCGGCTTGATCGGCCGGCGCGGCGAGGTCGGCGGCGCGGTCTCGTCGGGGGCGACCGCCTCGGGCGGGATCGCCACCGGCTTCGAGAACGCACCGAGGTTGTCGACCAGCTTCGTCAGCAGGCGGATCGTCTCGGCGACCTCGTCCGCGCTGAGCGCGGCGAGGAAGTTGCGCTCGCGCTCCAGCGCCACGACGGTGATGCGGTTGTGCAGGTCGAGGCCGGCGGGCGACAGCGCCAGCAGGCGGCGGCGGGCGTCCTTCGCGTCGCCCTGGATCAGCACCAGGCCGCGGCTCTCCATCCAGGCGATGCTGCGGCTCACCACGGCCTTGTCGAGGGCCGACAGCTCGCAGATCCGGTGTGCGGTGATCCACGGCTCGGAGGCGAGCCGGTACATGATCCGCCAGTCGGTCAGGCCGACCCCGAAATGCTGCCGGTAGAAGATTGAGGCGTTGTTGGTCAGCGTGTTCGACAGGTGCGTCAGCAGTGCCGGAACGTAGACGTCGGGATCGACGATGGCGGGCTCGTCCCGGTTCACCGCGGGGAATTCCTGTGCGCCGGCGATCGATCCACCCATTGACCATGCCCCGCCGAGACGTGCTCCTCCGTGCATCCGCTCGCGCGTTGCCGGATCGTCCCGGTATCCGGAATACTTAGACCCGATCGCACCCGTCGCGCACCTGCCGGCTGGAAACTTGTCTCCGCCGACACAACCTTTTTGGTCGTGCGCGGATCCGATCAGGGCGGCGTTGGGTCGCACAGGGCCGGCGCGAGCGCGCCGAGCACGGGCCGGTAGGCCGCAAGGTGGAGCCCGTCGCGCATCGTGCCGGGCTTGGCGAAGCCCGTCGCCCCGTCGCGGATCGCGGCGAAGGGATCGGCGAAGCGGCAGCCGAGCCGCGCGCACAGGGATTTGAGCCGATCCGAGTAATCCGCGACCGCGAGCGGGTCGAGGCGCCCGTCGAGCGCGCGACCGATCGGCGGCAGCGCCGTCACGACGAGGCGATCCGTGTTCGCCGTCAGCTGGCGGATGATCCGCGTCGCCGCCGCCTCGTAGCGCGCCGCCGCCGCGGCCTCGCGCGGGTGGTTCTTGGCCAGGATGTCGTTGGTGCCGATCGTCAGCACCGCCGCCCGCGGCCGGACCGGAAACCGGATGGTCGCGACGAGGTCGGCGTAGACCGGCGCGCTGGCGCCGCTGACCCCGCCGTTCACGAGTTCCAGGCCGCAGGGTCGTTGCGCCGGCGTTTCCAACTCGGCGTGGGAATCGCCGGCCAGGAAGACGTAGTCGGCGGGCGCCTCGTCGAGATGGACCTGCACCGCGGTGAGGCGGCCCTGTGCGTAGGCGCGGACGTTGACCGGCGCGACCGCGAGCATCCGCCCGATCAGGATGCCGGTGCCGACGAGGGCGAGGGCGGCGAGGCCGGCGACGATGCGGCGCCTCATGCGCGGGCGGTTCCGGCCCGGTCCACCGTCGCGTCGGGCCGGGAATCGGTCGTCGCATAGTAGGGCTTGATGTCGAGGAGCGGGGTGCCGTCGAGGCAGTCGAGACCGCGCACCCTCAGAGTCGCGCCGTCGCGTCCGAGCAGCTCCACCACCGAGAGCGCGATCGGGTTCGGCCGCGCCGGCGAGCGCAGCGAGAACGTGCCGCGGCTGCCGTCGGCGTGGCGCGGGCGCTGCACCAGCAGGCCGCGCTCGGCCCGGTCCATCCAGTACAGCAGGATCAGATGGCTCGCGCCCTCGACGTTCTGCAGGCCCGGCGCGTAGCGCGGATCGACCGCGACGGTGCAGGCCGCGTCGGTCTGCAGGCCGTTCTTCGGGCAGTCTCCGCGAACCGTCCACGGCGTGCGGATGCGGCCGATGAAGTGGAGCCCGGCATCGGCGCGATCGGGGAGGGCGACGGCCTCCTCGCCCGCGCGGCGCGCGAACGCGTCGCCGGCGGCGTCCATGCTGGTCGCGTTCTTGGCATCCCGATCGGTCATCCGCCGGCTTTCGGGCAACGCGACGCCGACCGCAAGCCCCGTCTCGCGCGCACGGGCGCCGGGGTGTAGAGCCGGGCGGGACGGGCCAGGCAGGATCTGAACGGGGAACGCGCGTGATCGAGAACGAACTGCGCCCGATGGAGGCGGTGGCCGACGTCGCGACCGCCGTCGACCGGCTGGTCGAGCTGCATGCCGGCGCGACCCAGGCCCTGCGCACCGCGCTGACCCGCACGCTGGACGGCGGCAAGCCGCCGGACGCCGCCGAGCGGCTGCAATTCCGCTACCCGGAGCTTCGCGTGACCTACCGGCCCGCCGGCCCGGTCCCGCGCATCAGCCGCGCGACCGCCAAGATGCAGGCGCCGGGCACCTACAGCACCACCGTCACCAGCCCCGCCGACTTTCGCGCCTACCTGACGGCGCAGCTCGAGCCGCTGGTGGCCGATTACGGGGTCGGGCTCGAGGTCGGCCTGAGCGCGCAGGAGATCCCGTATTCCTACGTGCTCGAGCCCGGCACCGACCTCGGCGCGGGACGCGTCAGCCCGGCCGAGCTCGCGACCTGGTTCCCGGTGCCGCTGCTCTCGCTCGTCGGCGACGAGATCGCCGACGGGACCTGGCAGCCGATGGCCGACGAGCCGCGCCCGCTCGCCCTGTTCGACGCCGTGCGGGTCGATTACTCGCTCCGTCGCCTCGTGCACTACACCGGCTGCGACTGGCGCGAGGTCCAGCCCTGGATCCTGCTGACCAACTACCACCGCTACGTCGACCAGTTCGTCCGCCACGGGCTGGAGCGCCTCGCCTCCGGCGCGGAGGGCTTCACCAAGCTGGTCATGCCGGGGGGCATCACCGTGACGCGCGGCGAGGCCGCCTCCGCCGACCCGGCGGCGCTGATGGCCGCCTCGCCCTGGCACCGCTTCCAGATGCCGGCCTACCACCTCGCGTCCGAAGGTGCCGACGGCACCGCGCAGGGCACGACGCTGGTCAATATCGGCGTTGGCCCCTCGAACGCGAAGACGATCACCGATCACCTCGCGGTGCTGCGCCCGCATTGCTGGCTGATGGTCGGGCATTGTGGCGGCCTGCGGCAATCGCAGACCATCGGCGACTACGTGCTCGCCCACGGCTACATGCGCCGCGACCGCATCCTCGACGAGCTGGTGCCGCCGGACGTTCCGGTGCCGGCGCTCGCCGAGGTGCAGCTCGCGCTCCAGGCCGCGGCCGCGCAGGTCACGGGGGAGAAGGCCGACGCGCTGAAGCGGCGCCTGCGCACCGGCACGGTCGTCACCTACGACGACCGCAACTGGGAGCTGCGCTTCAGCCAGGAACGCCGCCGGATCAACCTCAGCCGCGCCATCGGCGTCGACATGGAGAGCGGGACGATCGCCGCGCAGGGCTACCGCCTGCGGGTGCCCTATGGCACGCTGCTCTGCGTCTCCGACAAGCCGCTGCACGGCGAGATCAAGCTGCCGGGCGCGGCCAACGCGTTCTACGAGCGAGCGGTGGCCGAGCACTTGCTGATCGGGCTCGCCGCCCTCGACATCCTGCGCGGCGACCGCCACGGCCTGCACTCGCGCAAGCTGCGCAGCTTCGACGAGCCGCCGTTCCGGTAGGCCGCGCCGCTACTTCAGCCTGCCGGCGATCCATCCGATGATCGCGTCGGCGACCTCGCCGTTGTTGGTCTCCAGCATCATCATGTGGCCGTTGCCGTGGATGCCGTGCTCGGCCAGCGCCAAGCGGTCGGGCTTGGCGCCCGCCTGCTCGAGGAAGGCGCCGGTGCAGTCGTCCATCGTCGCGCGGAACGAGGCCTCGGCCGTCACGATCACGGCCGGTACGCGGGCGAGATTCGGCAGCTTGCGTGCCGGCTCGGCCTGGAGCCAGCAGCGGATCTGGCCGGGACGGAGCGGCGCCTCGGACTGCGCTACGACGAGGTCGGTCGGGGTCGAGACCGGCGGATCGAAGGTGAGTGGCACGCGGGTGATGCCGTAGGGCCGGGCACGCGCCTCGCCGACCTTCTCGTACCAGTCCGCTCCCCCCTTGAAGCGGATGTCGTAGAAGGTCGGCCCGTTCGGCTCGACCGCGACATGCGCCTTCACCAGGTCGGGGCGCCGGTCCGACACCGCCCATCCGAACACGCCGGCCTGCGAATGCGTCAGCAGGACGGACGGCCCGATCTTCTCGAGCAGCGCGATCAGCGCGGGGTCGACGAGCTCCTCGCTGCGCAGGGCGCTGGCGATGAACGGCACCTGCGAGAAGTAGAACTGGTCGAACGCCGCGTTGCCCCTCACGCCGGCCCCGCCGGGCCAGCGGGTGTGAAGCTTGGCCTGCGGAAACAGGTCGAAGCGCTCCTGCCCGGTGAAGACCGTCTCCAGGTCGTTCGGCGCGAGCCGCGCATAGGGGCCGTAAGCGTCCGGATCGTCGCCGGACCGGCCGCGGCCGACCTGATCGACGACGTAGACGGCAAACCCCTTCTCGACGAACCGATCGACCCAGCCGGGACGCCCGTCCGGCGTGCCGAGGAAGTTCACGCCGGTCTGCGCCGTGCCGTGCACCATCACCACGGGATAGGGCTGCGCAACCTCGACCGGCGCGTGATACTGCACGAACATCTGCCCGACGGCGGCACCCTTGCCCGCGACCGTCTCGTAGGCGCCGCCGACGAAGAAGTAGCCCTCGCGCTGCGCCGGCTTGAAGGTCGCCGGATGGTCGGGCGCAGGCTCGGCCAGAGCCGGTGACCCGAAGCTCAGCAGCGCCCAGGCGAGACCCAGGACGGGTTTCCGCATCGTGACCTCCCGCAGACGTTCTTGTTCGCGTCGGATCGGACGCTAGCAGCCGCCGGCGACCGCGTCAGGCCGTTTGGCTCGCGGACCGATAGGGCGACGGTCGTCTGTCCCCGAACCCAACCCTCGAAGGCTTGGGCGCCACCGGACGAGAGAATCAACGCGGCGGGGTCGCCGCCGATGCGGCAGCGGGGGGCCTTCCGTTTCCGCTCGCATCGGGCTTCCTCGGCATTTTGCACGGTGACCGCCACAGCACGCGCCGCATGTTCCGGCGCCGTCCGATCATGCCGCAGAGGCGCCGTCGAGCGCTAACGGCGCCCGTCACCGACGCCAGTGAATCCACGGGTGCGATGGGGTGGCGTCAGGCCGCCTCCGCGCGCGCATCGTACGATGCCTGTGCCGCGTCGATCCGGGCGAGGTTGTCGAATGCCCATCGCCCGAGCGCCTGGATCGGCTCCGCGAGGGAATGCCCGATCTCCGTGAGTTCGTAGTCGACGCGCGGCGGGATGGTCGGCGTCACCGTCCGGGTCACCAGACCGTCCCGCTCGAGATGGCGCAGCGTGAGGGTCAGCATCCGCTGCGAAATGCCGTCGACGCCGCGCTTGAGTTCGCTGAAACGGCACGCGCGCTCACGCAACAGCATGATCACGAGCACGGTCCACTTGTCGCCGATGCGCGACAGCAGTTGCGAGACGCGCAGGCACTCGGGCGAGTGCTTCGCCTGGGACGCGGTCACATCCATGTAACCTCGGTATCCGGTTTGTGCCGTCTTGCGACGGCTCCGCGAACTAATATCATGACCTGGTCACTAAGCGAAACCGAGGCACCAGACGGAACCCCGTGCATCGGCGCGCGCGACCGGCGATCGCTCCGGCTTCACCGTCCAGCAAGGAGATCGCGCATGTCGCAGACCCTGGTCGCTCCTGCAGCTACGCCCGCGCGCGCTCGCGACATCACCATCCCGATCCTGACGGCGTTGCTCGTCGTCGCCTGCCTGGGGGCCGGCGGTGCCAAGCGCGCCGGCGTTCCGATCATGATCCAGTCCTTCGATCAGATCGGCCTCGGGCAATGGCTCGGGATCGTCACGGGCGTGATCGAGGTCGTCGGAGCCGCGACCCTCCTGGTGCCGGGCTACGGGTTCTTCGGTGCCGTCAGGCTCGCGGCGAACATGACAGGTGCGATCCTCGCCCACCTCCCGGTGCTGCCGTCCTCGCCCTCGCCGGCGATCCTGCTGCTGGTCGCGAGCCTCGCCGTCGCCCGGCTGTGCTGATGCCTCTCAGGATAGCGGCGGACGTCGTTTGTTCCGGCCGCATCGACCTTTCGAGCCCGCATCGAACAGGAAACCCGACGATGACCGATACCCCGTTCAAGCCCGTCATCTACCTGATGGCCGGCTGCCCGTTCTGCTTCAAGGTCCGCCTGTTCCTCCTGGAAACCGGGCAGCTCGACCACGTGACCTTGCGGGAGTTCGTCCCAGGCACGAAGGAGCAGACGGCGATCGGCAGCCTTCTCGCACGAACCGGAACCCGGGTCGCCTATCCGACGGCCGAGCTGACGCCCGGCGTCCTCACCGCCGAGTCCGATGCCATCGTCGCGCATTTCGCGACACGCGCGGGCCTCGCCGCAGACACCCTGCCGACCTACGCGTCGTATCTCGCCGGCGTCTTCAAGAGCCTCCAATTGCTCTACATCGAGAACATGGAGCTGAAGAGGCGCCAACCGGCGGGCTGACGCGGAGGCGCGAACCCGGTCCCTCGCCCTTCCCACGAGTTCCGAAGCGAAAGCCTGCCCGCCATGACGGTCGAACCCATCCTGACCCTGGAAGGGATCCCCTTCCTCGACGACGCGACCCGGCCCAGTGCACCGGCCATCCCCGGCGTCACCCCGATGCAACGCGCCCGAGGGCGGCGCCTGGGCCTGTATCACCGGCACCACCTCGCCGAGCTTGCCGCCGTCCGCGCTGCGCTCGACCGGTTCCGGTCGGGGACCGGCACCGTCGAGGCCGTGTCCGAGGGCGTCGCGTCCCTGTCGATGGTCGCGAACTACCGCGCGTTCGGCAACCTGTGCGGGCAACAATGCCAGATGCTCCAGATGCATCACGACATCGAGGAAGGCAGCGTCTTCCCGGCCATCAGGCAGGACGCAAGCATGCGCCCGGTCCTCGACCGCCTCGGCGCGGAGCACCGGACCGTTCACGCCCTGCTCGAACGCATCCTGCAGATCGCGCGCGCCATCGCCGTGGATCCGCGCCGGGACTACGCCCTCGCCCTGGGCAGGATCTACGAGACCTTCGAGCAGATCGTGATCTCGCATTTCGGCTACGAGGAGCGCGAGCTCGAGGAGGCGATCGGGTTCTACAACGCGTTATGAACGGCCGCCTCCAACCGGAGCGCTTCGTCGATCGCCGCGGGCCCGGATCGCATGCAAGGCCCCGGGTAAGCCGGGACGTTTCCTCAGCGGCGCCCACCCCACATCCCGGTGCGTTCCGACCGCGCCTGCTCCTCCGCCGCGAGCAGGTCGGGCGGCGCGTCCTCGCTGGCGCGGGCGCCGCCGGCCGAGAGGATCAGCGCGGCGAGGTCGTCGCCGTCGATGCGGCAGCGGGTGCCTTGGGTTCCGCCGGCATCGGGCGCGCACACCACCTCGCGGCGGCGCAGGTAGCGCGCGAGCTGGCGGGCGAGGTGGCCGCCCTGGCCGTCGACGCCGGCGAGCCGCACGGTGCGGCCGCGGAACGACAGGGTGCCGGTGTCGATCACCTCGGGCACGCCGCGCGCCTCGGGGCCGGCGTGCCCGAGG
>NZ_VRVH01000320.1:0-4951 GCF_008040095.1 Methylobacterium sp. WL6
AACGAGACCGACCAGGTGCTGGCCGCCGATTGCGGCGGCCAGCACCTGGTCGGTCTCGTTGGCGAACATCTCGCGCGACAGGTTCTCGTCCAGCACCGCGAACCGGGCGGGCTGAAGATCGAGACGCTGCACGCCCTGTGCGAGCGGCGACCGGCTCGGACGGGCAGGAGAGCAAGGCATCGTGTTCACCCCATCGCTCAGGGACGCCGCGATCGGCGTCGGGCTCGCCTTCGTCGCCGGCTTCGTGGACGCCGCCGCCTTCATCGCCCTGACCGGCCTGTTCACCGCCCACGTCACCGGCAACTTCGTCCTGATCGGCGCGGAGCTGGTCTCGACCTCGACCGGCGTCCTCGCCAAGCTGCTCGCCCTGCCGACCTTCATCCTGGCCGTCGCGCTCACGCGCCTGATCGCCCTGGCGTTGGAGCGGCGCGGGACGTCGCCGCTGCGCCCCTTGCTGGCCCTCGAGGCGGCCGTCCTGATCGCCTTCGCGAACTTCGGCGCGGCCCTGTCGCCGCTCGGCTCGCCGGACGGCGCGCGGGCGATCGGCATCGGCATGCTCGGGGTCGCCGCGATGGGCATCCAGAACGGCATCGGGCGCCTGGTGATCGGCCACCTCGCCGCGACGACGGTGATGACCGTGAACGTCACGCAGGCCGTCATCGATATCACCGATCACCTGTGCGGGACCAAGCTCGGCGCGCAGGCCGGCGCCCGCCTGCGGCGCACGCTGTCCGCGGTGCTGGCCTTCGCGGCAGGTGCCCTGGCCGGCGCGTTCGGGGTCGCCGCCCTGTCCTTCTGGTGCGTGCTCGTGCCGGCCCTGGTGCTGATCGGGTTGCTGGCCGTTCCGGACCCGACCCCGCCGCGATGACCGGTGCGTCGGGTTCGGCGCGGACCATCCGTGTTCGGTTGATCGACAAAAACCCGTTCATCACCGGCAGCGGATCTGCGGGCTCACCGGCGAAACGCAGCCGTCCTCCGAGCTGATCCCGTCGAGCCCTGTCCCCTCAGCCCATCACCTGCACCGCGTGCTCGGCGATCGCGCCCGCGGTGGTGAGCCAGACCGTGTCGCGGTGAGCGGCGATGCGGGCCAGCACCGCGCGCAGGGGGCGCAGGCGCTGCGGCTGGCCGACGATGTAGGGGTGGAGCGCGATCCCCATCACCAGCGGCGCGTGGCGCGACTGCTCCAGCATCTCATCGAAGGCGTCGGAGATCGCGTCGGCGAATTGCCGCCCGGTCTCCTTGCGGGCGACGATCGCCGGGATGTCGTTCAGCTCCTGCGGATAGGGCACCGAGAGGATGCGGCCGCCGTCGCGGGTCCCGAACCACGTCGGCTGGTCGTCGTGCGCCCAGTCCAGCAGGTAGCGGTAGCCCGCCTCGGCCAGGAGGTCGGGCGTCGCCGTCGACTGCGAGATCCACGGGCCGAGCCAGCCGGCGGGCGGGCGGCCCTCGTGCTCGGTCAGCAGCGCCGTCGCCTCGGCGATCAGCGCGCGCTCGCCCGCCTCGTCGAGGCTGCCCTGGCGCTCGGCGTTGGTGCGGCCGTGCCCGACGATCTCGTCGCCGCGGGCGCGGAAGGCCTCGATCAGGCCGGGGCAATCCGCATAGAGGCGGCTGTTGACCAGGACGCTCGCCGGCAGCCCGAGCGCGTCGAGCATCGCCTTGATCCGCCACGCCCCGACCCGGTTGCCCCAGTCGCGCCAGGCGTAGTTCAGCACGTCGGGCTGCGGCCCGCCGGGGGCAAGCTCGGCGCCGAGCCCCGATCCGAAATCGAAGGTCTCGAGGTTGAGCGCGACGTAGACCGCCAGGCGCCGGCCACCCGGCCAGTCGTAGAGCGGCCGGTCCGGCAGCGCGCTGTAGCCGTAGCGGCCGTGGCCCTTCGAACTGTCCATCCGTCCTCCGGTTTCCGAACGCACTCGGGGATGCTGCGACGGGACATGGGGTAGAAGGGGCGGGGGGCAACGGAGCGGCGACGTGCAATCCGCAGCGCCCGCCGGCCAGCCGGGATCAGCCCTTCTCTTCGTCCGCCGTCGCAAGCCTTTCCAAACGTATCCCGTGCAAGGTCGGCCCTCTCCGGTCGCCGAGGGTGCCGGTCTTCGAGGAGGCGTGCATGCGGATCGCCAAGGGAGGAATCGTCCCGGCCGAGCCGCAGCGTGCGGTTGCAGTGTCCGGAGGCGCGTCCCTGAGCCGTCTCGACCGGCTCGTGATCCTCGGCGTCGGCTTCGCGCTGCAGTTCAACGTGCTGACCTCGACCTTCGGGCTGCCGTTCATGCGCCTGTCCGACGCGCTGCCCTTCCTGACGATCCCGTACTTCCTGCTCCGCCCGCGCATCCTGTCCACGCTCCTGGCGCGGGCCCTGCCGATCGGGGTGGTGGTCATGCTGCTCGTCGCCTCGCTGCTGGCGAAGGCCGACGTCCAGCAGGGCGACCTGTACCTGACCCTGGTGCTGCTTCTGTACTTCGTCCAGGCGACGCAGCTCGTGATCCTGCTCCGCGATCCGGCGGGCGCCGACAGCTTCGCGGCCGGCACGCTCGGAGGTTTCGCCGGGTCGCTCCTGGTCCTGGTCGCAGCCTCGGCCGGCATCGACCTCATCGGCGTCGGGCTCGCGGTGCCGACCGACGGCCTTGAGCCGGAACTCGTCCTGTTCATGAAGGACAAGCTCGGCGGCCTGTGGGCCGCCGGCAACGAGACCGGGCACGTGTTCGCGTTCGCCGGCGCCGCTGCGGCCTACCTCTGGCACCGCACCGGCCGCAGCGCGATCTACATCGCGTATTTCGCCGCGCTGCTTGTCAGCTTCCCGCTGACCAACAACCGCGCCGGGCTCTTCCTGCCGGCGATCGTACTCGGGCTGATCCTCCGGAAGAGCGTCAGCGTCTACGCCGTGCTGCTGGGGGGCGCCGCCATCTGCGGGCTCGTCATGCTGTTCAGCGCCACCGGCTATGCCCCCGTCCCCGAGCAGCTCCAGTCGGCGATCGAGAAGCGGTTCGTCGCGGACAGCCACGCCGACAGCAACATCCTCGAGCGTCTCGATTCGACCGCGGCCGGGCTGCAGCTTGCCGCCGCCCATCCGTTCGGCCTCGGCAACGTCGCCAAGGAGAACCAGCTGCTGATGATGGCCGGCGTCGGCACGCCGCACAACGCCGTCGTCACCCTCGCGCTCCAGAGCGGCGTCCTCGTCGTGCTCGCCTTCCTGGCCGGAACGGTCCGGATCGTCCTCGCCCCCCAGCGGTTCGGCCCGCTCCTGTTCTACACGGTGCTGTTCATGGTGCCCTCGCTGATGTTCGAGGAGCTGTCGATCAACCAGGTGTTCCTGTTCGGCTTCGCCCTCGTGCTCGCGGCCTCCGCGATGACGCGGAGCGGCGATCCGGCGGGCGCGCAGGCCTGATCGCGCCGCGTCCGGCCCGGCCGTCGACGCCGGGGGTTGCAGCCGGGGACCCGGTGCCCCGCCCGCTTGCCATCGCCGGAAGCTCCCGCCATATAGGCCGCGGGAGGTTGGCGAGGGACGTTTCACTCGCCAACCGGGTCAGGTCCGGAAGGAAGCAGCCCTAACGAGACCGAGCGGGTCTTCGTCCAGCCTCCCACCTCGTTCCACCGCAGGAACCGCGGGTCGATCGGCCCGCAGCGGCGGCCAAGGCACGACCGCGAAGAGCGAAGACGCACCCCCCGAAGAGCGCATGGACGCGAGCACCGGCACGCCTGACGACGAGCCGGGCCTGCCCGGGTTTCCGGCG
Organism: Methylobacterium sp. WL6; assembly: GCF_008040095.1. Lineage (NCBI taxonomy): Bacteria > Pseudomonadati > Pseudomonadota > Alphaproteobacteria > Hyphomicrobiales > Methylobacteriaceae > Methylobacterium > Methylobacterium sp. WL6. Next base: position 3,726 of record NZ_VRVH01000320.1, read on the forward strand.
CCTGCCCTCGCGCAGACGCCGTACCGCGTGCTGGCGCGCAAATACCGTCCCAAGGATTTCGACGACCTGATCGGCCAGGGCGCGATGGTGCGCACGCTCGGCAACGCGTTCGCTGCCGGGCGCATCCCGCAGGCCTGGATGCTGACCGGCGTGCGCGGCGTCGGCAAGACGACCACCGCCCGCATCCTCGCCCGCGGCCTGAACTACGCGCCGGTCGGCGCGCCCGACACCGGCCCGACCATCGCGATGCCGGGGCTCGGGGTCCATTGCCAGGCGATCATGGAATCGCGGCACATGGACGTGCTGGAGATGGACGCCGCCTCGCATACCGGCATCGAGGACGTGCGCGCGATCATCGACGGCGTGCGCTATTCGCCGGTCTCGGCGCGCTACAAGGTCTACATCATCGACGAGGTCCACATGCTCTCGGGCAACGCGTTCAACGCGTTCCTGAAGACGCTGGAGGAACCGCCGCCGCACGCGAAGTTCGTGTTCGCGACGACCGAGATCCGCAAGGTCCCGATCACCATCCTGTCGCGCTGCCAGCGGTTCGACCTGCGCCGGGTCGAGGCCGACGTGCTCTCCGCCCATCTCCAGAAGATCTGCGCGGCCGAAGGCGTCGGCGCCGAGGACGAGGCGGTGGCCGCGATCGTGCGCGCGGCGGAGGGCTCGGTGCGCGACGCGCTCTCGCTGCTCGACCAGGCCATCGCCCACGGCGCCGGCGCCGTCACCGCCGCGGGCGTGCGCGACATGCTCGGGCTCGCCGACCGGGCCCGCATCCTCGACCTGTTCGAGGCGGTGATGCGCGGCGACGTGCCCGCCGCCTTCGCCGAGCTGCGCAGCCAGTACGAGTCCGGTGCCGACCCGTCGGTCGTGCTCTCGGATCTCGCCGCCTTCACCCACCTCGTCACCCGGCTGAAGCTCGCGCCGGAGGCGGCGGCCGCCGACCCGACGCTGAGCGAGATCGAGCGGCGGCGTGGCGGCGATTTCGCCGGCCGCCTGCCCGTGCGGGCGCTGTCGCGGGCCTGGCAGATCCTGCTGAAGGCGATACCCGAGGTGCAGAGTGCGGCCCGCCCGCTCGCCGCGGCCGAGATGGCTCTGGTGCGGCTCGCCTACGCCGCCGACCTGCCGACGCCGGACGAGGCGTTGCGACAACTCAGGGCCGAAGCGCTCGCCGCCGGTGCGCAGGAGGGCGACGCACCGGCTCGACCAGCCCTCACCGCCCC
>NZ_VRVH01000321.1:0-4936 GCF_008040095.1 Methylobacterium sp. WL6
CCCCCCCCCCCCCCCCCTTTTTTTTTTTAATTATACGGCGACCACCGAGATATACACTTATGTTGTCGTCGGCTGCGTCTGATGTTTATAATAGACAGGGGCAGGTATGGGGGCGCGAACGGGAACGGCGCGGGCAGGGCGGTCCGCAACGCGCGTCGCCTCCCGCACCCATCCCTGCTACCCTCCCCGCGTCATGAGCGATCACCATCCGGACCTGAACTACCGCCTCCGCCAGCAGGCGATCCTGTCCGAGTTCGGCGTCGAGGCCCTGCGCGGCGAGGACGTCGACGCGCTGCTGCAGCGGGCGACCGAACTCTGCGCCGAGGGCATGGGCGCCGAGTTCTGCAAGGCGCTGGAGCACCTGCACGACGAGGACATGCTGCTGGTGCGCGCCGGCGTCGGCTGGGGACCGAACGTCGTCGGCCACGCCCGCGTCGGCGCCGACCTCGCCTCGCCCGCGGGCTTCGCCCTCAAGACCGGCCGGCCGGTGATCTCCAACCACCTCGAGAACGAGAACCGCTTCCGCACGCCGCAGATCATGGCCGAGCACGGCATCCGCCGGGCGATCAACGTGCTGATCGAGAACCGCGAAGGCGCCTTCGGGGTGCTCGAGGTCGACGATACCCGCGAGGGCATGTTCACCGAGGCCGACATCGCCTTCATGCAGGGCTTCGCCAACCTGCTCGGCGGCGCGATCGAGCGGCAGCGCACGGAGGGGCTGCTCAAGCAGGCGCTGGCGCGGCAGGACCTGCTCGTCCGCGAGATGAGCCACCGGGTGAAGAACAGCCTGGCCATCGTCGCGAGCCTGCTCGCGCTGCAGGCGCGCAACGCCGACGACCCGGCCGTGCGCGACGCCCTGATCGACGCCCGCACCCGGGTCGAGGCCATCGCCGGTGTCCACGACCAGCTCTGGCGCCAGGGCGACACCACGCCGGGCGAGATCGACCTCGCGCAGTTCCTGGAGACGTTGACGGCCAACCTGCAGAGCAGCGCGCCGAACCACCGCATCCGCTGCAGCGCCGAGCCGCTGCGGGTCTCGGCCGACCGGGCGATCCCGATGGGATTGATGGTCAACGAGCTCGTCACCAACGCGATCAAGTACGCCTATCCCGACAGGACCGGGGAGGTGCGCGTGGGCGCCGCCTGCACCGGCGCGGCGCTCGTCCTCGACGTGTCGGACGACGGCGTCGGCCTGCCGGCGGATTTCGACATCGGCCGGGCCTCGGGCAGCCTGGGCATGCGCGTGATCGCGAACCTCGCCCGCCAGCTCGACGCCCGGATCGCGACGCCGCGCGGGCAGGGCGCCCGCTTCCACATCGAGATCCCGCTGGAGGCGTGAGACCGGTTCCGGCACGGTGGGCGCCGGAGGGCGCTGCGCGACCGCACGAAGATTTGCATCGGGCCGGCCGGTCATGCGTCATGCGCCGGACGCTGGCGCACCCTACGCTGCAGGCCGGATACGAGGAGATGCCATGCCCCGCTTCCCGGTCTTGTCGCGCGTCCCGGCCATGCCCCGCTTGCCGATCGCCGCGCTCGCGGCCCTGTGTCTCGCCGCTCCCGCCTGCACGCGCCCGGCCCTCGCCACGCCGGCCGATCCGATTCCGCCGACCACGCTGACGCCGCCCGCGCCGCCCACGCCTCCGCCGCCGGCCGCGTTCCCGCTGATGCGGGTGGTGCCGAAGGGCGAGGCCCGCACCATCGCGTTCTTCGCCTCGCTGTTCCCGGACTGCTCCTCGCAGGGCCCGGTGGTGATCCGTACCCTGGAGCAGCCCCGGCACGGCTCGATCGAGCTGGCGCAGACGAATTCGTTTCCCCGTTACGGCGTGGGATCGGCGCTGGCGGCCTGCAACGCCCGCAAGGTGCCGGGCTTGAAGCTGACCTACACCTCGGAGGAGGGGTTCGAGGGGCTCGACACCTTCCGCATCTTCGTCATCAACGCCGAAGGCACCGGCTACGAGTCCGACGTGCGCGTCACGGTGCGCTGACCGCACTCGATTCCGGCCGCCGACCGCCCGGGATCGCCTGCGGAAACACGCCCCTAAAGGGCACATCTGTCATTCGCATAAGATATATTATGGAACTTAATAGACTGATGTCCCGGGGCGAGGGGGCTTCGGCCGGTCCCGAACCAGCTGGCATGCCAGCATCCGGCAGGATCGCCTTCACGGCCTCGGCGATCCGGGCCCGGCGGATCCAGGCTCGCGTCGTCCCGGGCGAGGGCGCTCCGAGCCCCCTGCCCTCTACGCTTGCCCCGAGTCACGAACGCCCTCGGCATCAGGCGGCCAGCGCATCGGCCAGGCGGCGGACATCGGAGACGATGCGTCCGTCGGGGAAGCGGCAGGCCACCTCCTCCGAGGCCCGGCCGCTCGGGCGGATGCGGATCGCCGCCGGGCACACCAGCTCGTCGCGGCGGTCCAGCGCTTCGGCGGCATCCATCGGCGCCGCGCGGCCGCCGCCGAGCCCGCGCCACCACTGCACCGCCTTGTCGCGGGCAAAGCCCGTCCGCTCCAGCGCGAGCCGGATGCGATGGGCGCCGTCGGAGCAGCGCAGCACAATGTCGAGGCCGTCCGCCCCGCGCTCGAAGCGCCAATCCGAGACCGGCCGCCAGCCGTCCGCGCGCCCGGACAGGATCGGCAATTCGTCGTCGGCCGCGGCCTCGTGCTTGGCGGACGCCGCGTCGTCCTCCGGTTCGATCCAGCAAGGCTCGCAGGTCGAGGCGTTGAGCGCGATCAGCGCGCCGCAGCCGGGGCAGGGCTTGGCCCGCGCCAGCCCTTCCCTGCCCTTCACCGCGGCGGCGGTGCGGGCGGTGACCACGTCCACCGGGCCGTGCATCCGCACCAGGCCGGCATAGTCGAGGATCAGCGCGTCGCGCTTGCCGGGCGCGTTGCGCAGCGCGCGCCCGACCTGCTGCACGTAGAGCCCGGTGCTCTGGGTCGGCCGGAGCAGGGCGATGAGGTCGACCTCCGGCACGTTGAAGCCGGTGGCGAGCACGCCGACGGAGGTCAGGCAGCGGATCCGCCCGGCGCGGAAGGCCGCCACGATCCGGTCGCGCTCGCGCCGCGGGGTCTCGCCGGAGATCGTCTCGCAGGAATGGCCCTCTGCGCGGATCGCGTCGCGCACCGCGTCCGCGTGGCTGAGCCCGGCACAAAAGGCGAGCCAGGCCCGGCGCTCGCGGCCGTAGCCGACCATCTCCTCGACCGCGGCGCGGGTGATCCAGTCGCGGTTGACCGCCGCTTCGAGCTGGCTCGGGATGTAGTCGCCGCCGCGCTTGCCCACGCCGGCGACGTCGAGGGCGGTCAGCGTCGCCTTGGACAGGAGCGGGCAGAGATAGCCCTGTCCGATCAGGTCGCCGGCATCGACCTCGTAGACGATGCCCTCGAAGATCCGGCCCGCGCCTTCGTCGAGGCGTCCGCTGTCGAGCCGATAGGGCGTCGCGGTGAAGCCGACGACGCGAAGCTCCGGCCGCAGCGCCCGCAGGCCGGCGAGGAAGCGGCCGTAGCGGGTCTCGGCCGAGCGCGGGATCAGGTGCGCCTCGTCCACGATGACCAGATCGCGCGGGCCGATCGCGTCGAGCCGGTCGGCGACGGATTGGATGCCGCAGACCAGCACCTGCGCCCCCGCCTCCCGCCGCCCGAGCCCGGCGGAGAAGATCCCGGCCGGCGCCTCCGGCCAGTAGCCGGTGAGCTCGGAGAAGTTCTGGGCGATCAGCTCCCGGCTGTGGGTGACGACGACGATGCGGGCGAGGGGATCCGCCTGCAGCGTCTCCCGGGCGAGCGCCGCGATCACCAGCGCCTTGCCCGCGCCGGTCGGCAGCACGATCAGGCCGTCGCGCATGGGCTGCCCCCCTGCCCCGCTCCAGGCGGCGGCAAGCGCGTCGAGGCTGGCACGCTGGTAGGGTCGCAAGGTCAGCATGGCGCATGCTCTACCGCAGCCGGGCGCACGCGTCCGTGGCCCGTTCGCCGCGCCCGGCTGGTATCAGGGCGTCTCGGGCGGTTGCAGCAGGTAGACGTCCATGATCCAGCCGTAGCGGGCGCGTGCCGCGGCGCGCTGCCGGCGGATCTCCGGCCCGACGGTGCCGAGCCGCCCGACGATCAGGAGCTCGTCCGGCGAGCCGAGATAGGCACCCCAGTGGATCGTCAGCTCGGGATCGAGATGGTCGAAGCGCGGGTCGGCGTCGAGCATCACCACGACGCTGCCGACGCCCGGCGGCAGGCCATCGGCGATCGCGCGGCCCGTGGTGATGTGGACGGCCCCGCCGATCCGGTTCAGCGGGATGCGGTGGGCGGCCGCCAGCATCTGCACGCTGGAGATGCCGGGGATCACCGTATAGGCGAAGGCTCGGGCATCGCGGGCGAGGATGCGCTCGAGGATGCGCAGGGTGCTGTCGTAGAGCGCCGGATCGCCCCAGACCAGGAAGGCGCCGACCTCCCCTGCCCCGAGATTCGTCGCGATCAAGCCGCCGAGGAGGTCGGCCCGGGCGGCGTGCCAGGCCTCGACGGTGGCAGCGTAGTCCGCCGGCCGGCGCTCGCGCGGGGGATCCTGCGCCACGACCAGGCGATACGCCTTGCGGATGTGCCGGGCGCAGATCGTTCGGCGCAGGGCGACGAGGTCGTCCGTGTCGGCGCCCTTGTCGAGGACGAACACCGCGTCGACGTCGGCCAGGGCCCGCACCGCCTGGAGGGTGAGGTGCTCCGGATCGCCGGTCCCGATGCCGATGACGCGCAGGGTTCGCATGAGGCTTGACGAAGCTCGTTGACCGCGCACGACGAAGCCCGCGCCGTCGTGTCGGACGGCGCGGGCTTCATGCTGATTTGGTTGCGGGGACAGGATTTGAACCTGTGACCTTCAGGTTATGAGCCTGACGAGCTACCGGGCTGCTCCACCCCGCGCCAGGGTGCGTGCTGGTCCTCGTGTATGGACCGGCACGTTCGGCGAT
>NZ_VRVH01000322.1:0-4927 GCF_008040095.1 Methylobacterium sp. WL6
GAACATGTTGGCGACGCCGCCGCTGTTGTAGCCGGCATGGTTGTCGGCAGCGTCGCCCGCCAGGGTCTGGCCGTTGAGGCTGACCTGATGGACGTAGAGGTTGCGGTCGGCCGTCGCGCTGCCGCCGTAGACGTCGTCGAGGAACTGCACCGCGATGTCGTGCGCACCCGTGCCGAACTGGCCCGTGAGGGTGATGTCCTGCGTCTGGCCTGCCGCATGCGACGCGCTGGTGGTGAGTGTGCCGCCGATCTGATGGCCGTCCACCAGCACCTGGAAATGCGGATCACCCTGGTAGCTGTCACCCGACACGCGGAACACAAAGGTGTCGCCCGCGACCGGAGAGGCAGCCGAGGTCAGGTGAGCCGCTGGTGCGGCAGCCGGGGTGGTATCCGTCAGGCTGCTGACCGCTGTCTTGTAGGCGGCGCCCGCATTGGGATTGTGACCATTGCTGAGCACGCCATCGTAGTCATTCGTCTCGGCGTTCCAGTAGTTGCCGTAGACCATGTTGTGGTCCGCCATCCACTTGGTCACCCCCTTGATATAATCACCGGCATTGTCGGAGGCGATACCCCATTCGCTGAGGGCAGTTGGCTTGCCGTGGGCGGCGGCAAAATCCTGCTGCCACTGCAGCCCGTAATCTCGTGCCACATCGTGCTGGAAGCCAGCCTTGGCATCCCAGGAGTCGTACTCCGGTGAGTAGTAAACGTCTGTCCCGATGACGTCGACATACTTGTCGCCTGGATAGGCTTTAGCGGGATCCATGTTGCCGCCGTCGTTGGTAGTATCCCAGACGAACTTAAAGTTGCTGGACACCGAACGGAACGTCGTCACGAGTGCCTGGAACGCCTTGACGAACGCATCCTCATGGCCGGCGGCGGCCCAGGGCATCCAGCCACCGTTGAACTCCCAGCCGACCCGGATGTAAAGATTGCCGTCACTGCTCGGATGCGTCTGGGCGAGCGCTTGAGCGGCCTTGAGGAAGTGATCGTTGTAGGCGCCCGTGGCGACCTGCTCGAGCGAGGTGCCCCAGACGGTGAGCGGCACGCCCCAGATGTTGCCGACCGCGGCCCCCTTCCACAGGCCGGCAGCCCACGGGACGGAACTGTCAAAGCCGGCCCAGCTATCATTGTTCAGGAAGTGGAGGACGTTGCTGGGGGTGTTGCCAGCCCACTTTGTGTAGGATGCTAAAACCGAAGGATCATCGCCGACATAAACACCGGTCTGAGTCAATCCGTGCCCCTGCGCAAGTTATTGAGAAAAATTATTGTGGAAGGTGGTTGATAGCATTCAAATTCGCTTCGATGGTGGCAGATATAGCACATCAACTGACCAGGAGATAGTAAGTATAAAAACCTAGTATTAGTTCTAACGGCATCAATCATTTGCGGTGAAAAAGCGAAAACATAAATCAATGAACTGATTGTTTGTTTGATGTGAGTTATGAGGATTAGTAAAAAGAGGAGAGCTAGATATTACGCCAGAGGCCCTTAAGCAAGTTTTTATCAAAATCGATTTCGCGGCTGTTTATTACGTGTCTGCTGAGGATGCGCAGCGAAGGCTTGGGCTTGTTCAGCCTCGAATGATTGGGACGAGACAGGCTGCGCAGAAAAGTCTGACGGCGTATCGAAAGCTGTTACGTAGTTCGCAAGAAAGGCCTGATTTGCCTCGTTTTTAGGTATAGTGAATTTCTCGAAGTCCGAATCAGCCTGTAGCAGCCGGTTTTGCTCGGGGACGGTCCAGGCACCGGCAAATTCAAAGCGCTTGCGCAGCTGCAGCATGGCCTCGAGGCGTTGGAGGGGCGACTAGGAGCCCGTCCGAGTAACGGGTTTGCGGATCGAGGTCGGGGTTGGGATCAAGCCAGCCGGCGTCATGCTCAGCGCTCGGCCTTGGCCAGCTTCAGAAGGTTGTGGGCGGTGCAGATCATCGCCCATTCGCCGCGGACCTGATCGAGCCCGCGGAGCAGGAACTGTCGGAAGCCCCGGGCCTGCTCGATCTGCCCGAACACCGGCTGGACGACCTGCTTCCTGAGGCGGTACCAGCTCCGGCGGCCACCCCGCTTCAGCCGCGCGGCCATCGCACGTATCAGGGGCGTCTTCGTTAGCTTTCGACGACCGGCCGCATCCGCCTCTCCGTGGCGCGCCCGCCCCGGAGCCAGGTAGGCGGTGATCCGCCGCTCCTTCAAGGCGACGAGGTTCGCCTCGTTGGCAAAGGCTGCATCGCCCGAGACCTCGCACGGCTTGCGCCCGAGATGAGCGCGGATGTCGTCGATGAGCGGCACGAGGGCGCGGGCGTCGGCGGCGTTCGTCACGAGGCGGTGCGCCACGATGATCTGATGCGCGGCATCGACGGCGATCTGCCCATTGTAGCCCTGCACGAGCCCGTCGCGGGTCGGCAGGATCCGGCTGTCCGGGTCGGTGAAGTTGCGCTGCGCCCGGTCCGGTGGCCCACCGTCCTCGGCACCTAGGGGCCGACCCTGCCAGCGCATGCCCGAGGATGCACCCGGCCCGCTCTCGTCCTCGGGGTCGGGCGGATCGATCGCTTCCGCTTCCAGCGCAGCCTTGGCAGGGCGGATCGTCTCCAGCCGCCGCACCTTGTCGGCCCTCCAGTCCGGCGTCTCGTTACCCCGTGGTTCGCGCCCTCCAACGCATCCTCGGCCGCGTCGGCCTCGCGCGCTTGCTCCAGTCAAGCGTCGACTTCGTCGGCCAGCGTCGGCTCGGCCGTCTTCATGCGTCCGTAGCTCATCGCCTTTTGGCGGGAGGCGTTGGCCTTCACCTTGGTCCCGTCCACCGCCACGTGGGCGAACTGGACCAGACCAGCCGCACGGCACAGGCGCAGCACCTGCACGAACAGGTCCGACAGGGCCACGAGGCGGCGCTTGCGGAAGTTGGCGATGGTGCGGAAGTCCGGCCGGTTCAGCCTGGGCACCGCCATGAGGTCGACCCGTTCCTCGCAGGCCCGGGCGAGCTAACGCGAGGAGCACAGGCCGCGGCTGTAGCCGTAGAGCAGCAGCGCCACCATCGTCCCCGGATGGTAGGGCGGGTAACCGCGCTCCTCGGTGTAGGTGTCGAGGATGGCCGAGAGGTCGAGCGCTTCTAGCACCGTGTCGCGGACGAAGTGCGCCAGGTGCCCGGGCGGCACGAACTCGTGCAGCGAGGGCGGCAGCAACCAGCCCTGATCCACATCCCAGGAGCGAAACACCTTGGCCGTGAGCCGAGTGAATCACCCTCTGACCTCGCCGTCGAGAGCATTACTCGGACGGGATCCTAGATGTTTGGTCCCGCCGTATGGCGTTACATCTGACACCACATAGAGGGACCAAGCATCTAGCGGTGGCGAATGAGCAAAAGCTACCAACCTAAATTATGTTCTTCGCCAACAATTCTATACGAAAAACCGTCGTTTTCTCCACAGAAGGACGAAGCGCTTATCAGTGACAGATGAATGGACCAAAATTAGAGCTTGAAGCAAGCAACTTATTATTGTGGTCCAAGCTGCACAAACTTCATGAAGCATCTCGGAAAACGACCTCATATCTTAGTAAAACTAGCAGAAGTATCTTAACTATTATTCTAATTTCAGACGAGTTTTCTGGAACCTGTTTATATTTACTAGACGAATCGCTCGTAGCCTTTCCCACTGCAGCGATGATGATCACCGCGAGCGATCAATAGCAGGTCTTTGGATACGGGGCTTTTCAGTGACTCAGACCGGTGTTTATGTCGGCGATGATCCTTCGGTTTTAGCATCCTACACGAAGTGGGCTGGCAACACCCCCAGCAACGTCCTCCACTTCCTGAACAATGATAGCTGGGCCGGCTTTGACAGTTCCGTCCCGTGGGCTGCCGGCCTGTGGAAGGGGGCCGCGGTCGGCAACATCTGGGGCGTGCCGCTCACCGTCTGGGGCACCTCGCTCGAGCAGGTCGCCACGGGCGCCTACAACGATCACTTCCTCAAGGCCGCTCAGGCGCTCGCCCAGACGCATCCGAGCAGTGACGGCAATCTTTACATCCGGGTCGGCTGGGAGTTCAACGGTGGCTGGATGCCCTGGGCCGCCGCCGGCCATGAGGATGCGTTCGTCAAGGCGTTCCAGGCACTCGTGACGACGTTCCGTTCGGTGTCCAGCAACTTTAAGTTCGTCTGGGATACTACCAACGACGGCGGCAACATGGATCCCGCTAAAGCCTATCCAGGCGACAAGTATGTCGACGTCATCGGGACAGACGTTTACTACTCACCGGAGTACGACTCCTGGGATGCCAAGGCTGGCTTCCAGCACGATGTGGCACGAGATTACGGGCTGCAGTGGCAGCAGGATTTTGCCGCCGCCCACGGCAAGCCAACTGCCCTCAGCGAATGGGGTATCGCCTCCGACAATGCCGGTGATTATATCAAGGGGGTGACCAAGTGGATGGCGGACCACAACATGGTCTACGGCAACTACTGGAACGCCGAGACGAATGACTACGATGGCGTGCTCAGCAATGGTCACAATCCCAATGCGGGCGCCGCCTACAAGACAGCGGTCAGCAGCCTGACGGATACCACCCCGGCTGCCGCACCAGCGGCTCACCTGACCTCGGCTGCCTCTCCGGTCGCGGGCGACACCTTTGTGTTCCGCGTGTCGGGTGACAGCTACCAGGGTGATCCGCATTTCCAGGTGCTGGTGGACGGCCATCAGATCGGCGGCACACTCACCACCAGCGCGTCGCATGCGGCAGGCCAGACGCAGGACATCACCCTCACGGGCCAGTTCGGCACGGGTGCGCACGACATCGCGGTGCAGTTCCTCGACGACGTCTACGGCGGCAGCGCGACGGCCGACCGCAACCTCTACGTCCATCAGGTCAGCCTCAACGGCCAGACCCTGGCGGGCGACGCTGCCGACAACCATGCCGGCTACAACAGCGGCGGCGTCGCCAACATGTTC
>NZ_VRVH01000323.1:0-4906 GCF_008040095.1 Methylobacterium sp. WL6
GATACACCCCGTGCTCGGCAAGGCGAAGCGGTCGTAGTGAGGTGAGTATGCTCGGGCGACGATCGAAGCGCAGGCTGCCCCACAGCCTGACCCAGCACCTTTCAGATCCGAAGATCGTTGTCTTCAGCCCCCGAACGACCAAGCGGCGTAGCACCCCCTCTGCGTCTGGGTCGCCGCGGAAGTTCGGCATATCGGCCGTGACCCTCATCGTCCTCGTGCTGGCCGGCGGGTACCTGCTTCACGCGTGGTAGGGGATCAAGCCAGGCTCGAGTCGACCAGGGCTACGTGCGGCACCGTGAGTACCCTGAGGGTGTGAACTGAAGGAACGACCGATGGCCGACATCCCTGATCAGGAGATCGAGACCTCTCCGCTCGGCGGCATCGTCACCCGCGATGGCGTCATGGTGCAGGTTCACATCTACCGATTTGCCGGCAGTGACGATGAATGGACCCTTGAGGTGGTCGAGCACGAAGGCGGGCACACGACCTGGACTGATACCTTCGCGAACGATGAGGACGCCTTCAAGGCTTTCGAGCAGGCGGTCGCTAAGGACGGGATCCGCTCGTTCGTTAAGCAGCAGGTGGAGCATTGATCGAGCGCGTGCAGCGGAAGCGCTATCGCGAGTGAATGGGCAACGCCTCGCCATAGGGATTGACGGCTTCCTCTTGGCCTACGTGACGAGCACAGTGCTTATCGCGAACGGCTTCGACAATGCGCTTATGATAGTCTTCGCGTCTGGGATTGTTGCATCCGTCGCGCTCATGGCCTTCTAGATCCGAGCCGATCACAAGCGGTGATCCGAGCGAGCCCGGAAGGGTCGGACTTCTATCGATCAGTGTGACGCAGCCTTCCAATCTGAGGGAACACCCGCTGTCTGAAAATCAGAGCAAAAAGTGGAAGCAAGCCGGAGCGGCTTTCGCTAGCCGGCAGAGCCAACCCATCTCCATGCCTGCCGAAGGGCCGCCGGTGAACGTGGCTGAGACCAACCTGGCTCGGTAAAGGGCGGCTCGCTTATCGAGGGATGCGGCGCAAGCGTCGCCTCGGAAGCGGTAAGGCATCCTCCTTTTGGAGGTGAATGGCGAGGTGCAGGCGCCATCGCAAATGTCGTAAATTGTGCGCAGCTTGGGTAGTCCAATGAGCGAGTCCGCAGCCTCAACAAGCTTTTATTAACCATAAGGCAGCAGCGTCATCGGCGGGTGTGCGCCGTTGATCGTATGCGGCGCAGTGACCCGCAGCTCTCGGAGCTTCGAGGATGCGCCTTCCGGTTGTCGTGCTGATCGCGGTCCAATTTATCGCCAGTCCAGCCATGTCCCAAAAGCGGGTCGCTGCTATCCACCCACAACCGCCCCTTAGATCAGTTGAAAGCCTGCCAGAGATTTCAGTCTCCACCGCTGCGCTCCCGAATATCGAAGCGGCGAATAGAGCGGCGCGGATCAAGATGGAGAAGTCCGATTTGGCCATAGCAGGCCGTGATCTGCGCGTCCTGCGATCTGTGTGCGTCGGGTGTCGGACGACGGCAAATTGGGCAGCTCATAGCATCAAAGCCAGAGCAGAAGGACCTGAGTTCCCCATCGCAGATCCAGCTGCTGCCCCTGATCAATAGCAGTGCCGCTAACTAAGCGGCGGGGATCCTACGAAAGTGAAGTTTTCTACGCATACTGCGTATTTTGAGCAGTGTGAACGGTTTTGCCCGGTCTGGCGTTTAGAAGAGTAGCGCGCATAAGCTTCGCTATAAAACACTTCACACGGACGGTAGAAGCAATGGTTCCGCTCAGGGCCGATCGGTGACCAGTAGGAGCATCCAGACGGTGGCTCTGCCAGAGTTGAGCGTCACGACAGAAGCTCGGCGCCTTCAGGAAATTCATATCAAGGAATTCAGGTGGGATCCGCGCGTCTGCATCGGCTGCTGAACGACCTATCGGCAAAAATGGTGCTGGCTTCCGGCGTACAGGCAGTGAGCTTACCTTCCGGGGGTGGAAGCCTCGACAACCCCACTCGTCGCCCTCGCCTTCGTCGTAACGGCTGACCTTTATCTTGAGAGCACGCTTTTGGCCATTGTGCCATTTGGGCCGAGTAAGCCATAAATCTCAGAGCACCAGTTTTCGTCGCCGTTCCGAGTGTATGCCTGCCGAACCTCGCTAGACCATTTGCGGAGCTTGACTTCGATCAGCGGCTCTTCAGTGCTGGAAATAGCGCTATCCATCCTTAAGGTAGTTAGGCGCCCCGCGTTCACGCGAAATCCTGGGCACCTGCTCTCTGCAAAGATTGACGCTGCCGCCACCATTGCATAGTGGTCTAAATCTTCAGCGTGATCCCTGGCGACCACCGGTTGACTCAAACCTATTAGGCATCCCGGGAGCAAGTAAAAGAATTTTTTGGTGGATATTTTCAAGGTTCGACAGCCGATTAAGTCAGATCGAAAGTTGAGTTGCCGATAATATCCCGAGATCGGTAGATCCTACTATTCTCCCTAGGGCGGTGTGCTTGAAATTCACAAAAACCACCGGCCACGCTCCAGGATGGAAGCCGCCGGCTCTCGCTGTTTTCGACCACCGTGCGAGTGGGTCAGAGCAACGCCTTCGCAACGCACCCTAAACGCGAGACTGCCGTTGGGCGGCGGATCCCGTCAATCCCTGAGCCATCCGAACGCATCACGTCGCCGCCTCGGGCTGCGCAGGCGCATTGCCAAGGTCGTAAAAGCCGTCGTTCTTGGTTGCGTCGCCCTTGCGCTGCTCCCAGGCCAGCGTGTTGCTCAGTCGAGCGTCGACCCATGATGCGGACCTCGGTGCCCTCAACGCGCCTCGACAACCCCATCCCTGGGGCTATCCTGCTTGCATGCGCACAGTCCTGATCGCCCTCGCTCTCGTCGCTATGGCCGGAGGTGCCAGCGCACAGCAGCAGATGCCGACCGTCCCGGAGTTGCTGACGGCTGAAAGTAAGGCCTCGCAGGCGTGTGAGGGCTCAGGAGACGCGGACGTCGCCCGAGAGCAATGCCGTCTCCGCGACCGTCTGAGCGGCCGCCTGGCGCCAGCCGGCTACTGCTGGGGTCGCAAAGGCCAGACCGATGAGAAGAAGCACTGGCACGCCTGCCAGCCGGACTCGATCTACGAGGACGATATCGAGGCGGTGCAGCTCTGACCCAAGAGCTGCAGACCGATGCACAAGCTTCCACCGGGCAGCCTCTACCGCCTTCAGACCCTGGCTCAGACCGGGGCAAGCTTCTACAAACTGACCGCCTACATGCGGCGCCTTGAGGTGCTGGGCATGGTCGTCGCCACCGGGCGGACGGCCCCGGAAAAGGACCTCAACGAGTACAGGATTACTGACGCGGGGCGTGCCGAGCTCAAGGATCGCTACGACCCACCATCGACAAATCCTATCGAGCGATAAATTCTCCCGACCACGGTTACGCAGATGGTTTGCCGGGCTGATGGCGGCCACGGAGCATCGGGCTAATGGCCAGTCCCGATACGATCCAGTGATGCCGACCGACACCTCCCCGCTTGGCGCAGACCGGCGCGGTGTCGATGGGAACCGTCGAGCAGGTCTTCGGATCACTCCGCCGCTTGCTGAAAGCGCAGGCGCTGGTTCTGCCCGATGGTGCGGGAGATCACCGAGCGGCGCGCGCTGTAGCTGGCCGAGACCAGGGGATAGTCGACCGGCAGGCCCCACTTGGCACGGTAGGCCTCGGCCGACAGTCCGCGCAGCGTCAGGTGCCGGCGCAGCGCCTTGTAGGGCTTGCCGTCTTCGAAGCTGATGATGGCGTCCGGCGAGATCGACCTGCGAATCTCCGCATTGGTTGGCTTCGTCCGCGCCGGCTTCGGCGGAATGGTCAGCCCCGTAATCGAGTCGTGAACCATGCGGATCAGGTCCGGCAGCCCCGTGGCGGGCACAGAGTTGTGGGCGACGTAGCTCGTGAGGATCTTGGCGGCGAGGTCGATGGGGTCCGTCGTAGTCTTCACGGTTTGTCTCCTTCCGAATGCTGTCTGGTAGATGCGTGTCCAAAACGTGCTGTCGCCCGGCGCAGGATGTTTTCCGTCGTCGATCATCCTGAACGATCGCGGCAGGTCGGCCTGCCGTCGCACGATTATGCGCGTGCTATCCTGAAACACAACTTATGAGAGAATTGTGCGATGGATGCGATCTACTTAGAATTGATTAACGGGCTTGAATCGGCTGCAATGGTCAGCCGTTGGAGGTCGATGCCCTGCTATTTTGCCCATCGAAACTGGGGTTCAGGCACCTCTTGCGAGCCCCGGCCTGGACCTTCAGGCATGTAATTATAGGTTGTATAAACCGCCCCAGCTTGCAGCCCCACCCGATCGGCTCGGGGGCCTGCTGCTGCTTACGGCGGAAGTGTTGGCGCGGCTGGCATGAGCGGGGCAAACCTCAATCCGGCTTCTCGCGCTTTGCAATGACCCGGCAGGCCTGACGCAGGGTGACCTCATGGTCCGGGTAGAGCGTCGCCACGGCATCGAGCACGAGGTGGCCGAGCTCGATGCTCCACACCGTCGCCAAGTGCCACTGAATCGAGCCCGACGTCGTCCAGGCCTCGACGTTCAGGCCGCGCTAGATCGGCGTCGGCACGATCTGTTGTTTCGAGGGCGGTAGGATGAGCCGGGCCTGACACGCGCTTTCGTATTTGCGCTCGGGCGGCGACCCTGGGCGGCGCTGATGCCGGCACGAGCCCGACAGGTGCCGGAGCGCATCGAGCTGCTGCATCGTAGGTCCGAACCGAGCCACAAGGCCGTTTGTCGCGTAGACGCCCCTTCGGCGGCACGACAGGCACTCCACCACGACGCGATCGCCTGCGATGTTTCCGAGGGTGTCCACCTACGCTCTGGCTCCACGATCACGAACGGCGCGGCGAGATAGCGACCGGATCTCCACAGTCGCTTCGAGGGG
>NZ_VRVH01000324.1:0-4901 GCF_008040095.1 Methylobacterium sp. WL6
GGCGAGACGGGGGAGGGGCGGCGTTCGTGCTCGAGGGCCCAACGCCGCTCACCCGCCGCAGTTGCCGGGCCGGGCGGCGGAAGCGGGTGCGTTTGCTGCATCGCAGCGCGCACGATGCCGTGACCGGCCAGCCTGGAACGCCTCCAGACTTGTGCCGTTGGCCGGCGAACCCGTTTTCTCCAGCGTATTGCAGTGCGAGGCCGACCGATGCGAGAGGACCATTACGACGTCATCGTGATCGGCTCGGGCCCCGGCGGCGGCTCGCTGATGTCGCGGCTGGCGAAGACCGGCAAGCGCATCCTGCTGCTGGAGCGCGGCGACTACCTCCCGCGCTTGCAGGACAACTGGAATTCGAAGACCGTCTTCGTCGACGGCGCCTACCAGGCGAAGGAGACCTGGTACGGCGGTGACGGCCGCACGTTCAGCCCGGCGTTGCACTACTATGTCGGCGGCAACTCGAAGGTCTACGGCTCGGCGCTGCTGCGGATGCGCGAGCGCGATTTCGGCGAGGTCCGTCACGTGGACGGCCTCTCGCCGGCCTGGCCGGTCTCCTATGCCGAGTTCGAGCCGTATTACGGGCAGGCGGAGGCGCTGTTCGCCGTGCACGGGCAACGCGGCGAGGATCCGAACGAGCCGTGGGCGAGCGGCCCCTACGCCCATCCCCCGGTCAGCCACGAGCCGCGCATCCAGAAGCTGTCGGACGACTGGGCAAAGGTCGGCCTCAACCCGTTCCACCTGCCGCTCGGCATCAAGCTCGACGAGCGCAACGGCAAGCCGACGCCGACCAGCATCTGCATCCGCTGCGACGCCTTCGACGGGTTCCCGTGCCTGCTCAACGGCAAGGCCGACGCGCAGGTGATGACCGTCGACCCGACGCTGGCCCGCCACGACAACGTCACGCTGCTCGTCAACGCCTACGTCTCGACGCTCGAGACCGACCCGTCGGGCCGCACCGTGACGGCGGTGAACGTCACCCGCGAGGGCCGGGCGGAGCGCTACTCCGCCGACATCGTCGTCGTCGCGTGCGGCGCGCTGTCCTCGGCGCTGCTGCTCCTGCGCTCGGCCAACGCGGCCCACCCGAACGGGCTGGCCAACGGCTCCGACCAGGTCGGGCGCAACTACATGCGCCACACCATGTCGGTGCTGATGGCCCTGTCGAAGGAGGTCAACGACACCGTCTTCCAGAAGACGCTCGCGGTCTCGGACTTCTACTTCGAGTCGAAGGACTGGGAATTTCCCATGGGCCTGATCCAGATGTGCGCCAAGACGCATCCGGAGCAGATCCGCGGCGAGGAGTTTCCGAAATGGACCGGCTTCCTGCCGAATGCCCCGTTCGAGATGGTGGCGCGCCACTCGATGGACTTCTGGCTGCAGAGCGAGGACCTGCCGCATCCCGACAACCGGGTGATGCTCGGCCATGACGGCCGCGTGATCCTCGACGTGCGCGAGACCAACCGCGAGGCGCACGACCGCCTGCGCGGCAAGCTCGAGGACCTGCTCCGTCCGGGCGGGCTCTACACCTACCTGTTCGAGCGCTCGCTGTATCTCGGCAAGAACATCCCCCTGAGCGGGACCGCGCATCAGGCCGGCACGCTGCGCTTCGGCACCGATCCGAAGGCGTCCGTGCTCGACCTGACCTGCAAGGCGCACGAGCTCGACAACCTCTACGTCACCGATGCGAGCTTCTTCCCCTCGATCGGCGCCGTGAACCCGACGCTGACGATCGTCGCCAACGCGCTGCGCGTCGCCGACCACATCGCCGAACGGCTGGGCTGACGGGCTCGATCGCGACCCGCTTCGGACGAGCGCGTGGCGCCTGGTCGTCACGCCCGCCGCGGCATCCGGAACGGCAGCATCAGCCGCACCAGCGGATTGCGGAAGCGGTCGAGCGACAGGCTCTCGTGGACCGGGCGCACCGTCTCGCCGGCGAGCCGGGCCGAGAGCAGCGAGCGGGAGTAGAACGGCGTGTCCTCGAAGGTCCGCACCACCTCCGCCCGCCCGTCGTCGCTGCGGGTCGCGCGCGGCACGCGCCAGAACCGCGTCGGCGGCAAGGCCGCGGCGAGGGGCGGGCGGAGATCGCGGCGGGCGCCGGTGCGGTCGAAGCGGAGCGAGAGGTTCTGGCCCGAGCCGTCGCGGCGGCACACGTCGTAGAGGATCGCCGCGCCGTCGCCGAGGTCCGCCCGGCACCAGGTCCAGCTCGTGAAGGCCTCGGCCAGCGGCTCGTCGCCGTGATTGGTGTCGAAGTAGGCGGTGCCGGACCAGCGCACGGACGGCGCGTCGAGCGCGACCTCGACGGGCGAGGACGGCGCCATCGGCCACCAGCGATGCGCGCCCCGCGCGTCCAGGGTGAAGGGCCCGGGCGTGATCCCTCCGGGATGAAGCTTCACCGTGCCGCGGACCCGCGACGGGACCGGCGCCGTGGTCTCGTCGAGGGTGATGGTGAGCGAGGTGCCGTCCCAGGCCATGCCGCTCGGCCCGATCCGGATCTGCGTCGCATCGCGCGACAGGGCGCGGCTGCCGCGCTCGGTCATGCAGAAGCGGTTTTCGCGCGCGCCGTAGAGGACGACGTTGACGGCGCAGTGCTCGAACGGGTTCCGCGTGGCGTCCCAGGCGTAGTAGGGCGAGAACACGCTGCCGATGAAGGCGATGATGGTCAGCCCCTGGGTGCCGTCCGCGCTCAGGGCGTCGACGTACCACCAGACATAGCCGTCGCGGCCGACCGGCGTGTCGAAGCGGGGCGCGCCGCCCGCCGATCCGCCAGCAGCGTGTCCGCCGCGATCCGCCCCGATTGCGCCGCCATCGGCACCCCCGGCCCCGGATGGACGCTGCCGCCCGCCAGGTACAGGCCCGGCAGCCGGGTCCGCGCGCCCATCCGCTTGAAGGTCGCGCTCCAGCCGTGCGAGGCCCGGCCGTAGAGCGCCCCCCCGGTCGCCGGGAACAGGGTGCCGAACCGGGCCGGCGTGGTGACCGCCGTCTCGGCGGCGGAGATCGTCAGGCCGCACGCCGTCAGCCGTGCCCGCATCGTCGTTTCGCATGCGTCGATCTCCGTATCGGTGAAGGGTCGCTCGCCCCGGGCCGGCGCGTTGACGAGGCAGAGCAGGCGCTCGGGCCCGTCCGGCATCGCGTCGCCGGCCCGATCCTGCGCGCAGACGTAGGTCGTGGGGTCGGGCGGCAGCCGCCCGCGGCGGATCGCGTCGAACTCGGCCCGGTAGCCGCGTCCGAAGAACACGGTGTGGTGCGCCAGCGGAAAGCCCGCGGTGCGGGCGTTCAGGCAGAAGGTGATCGCCGAGAGCGAGCGCTCGGCCGGCGCCACCGGATCGGCGGCGCCGACCACCGCGGGCCCGAGCAACCCGGCGGCGAGCGCCGAGACGTCGCCGTTCATCACCACCGCGTCGGCCGCGATCCGCTCGCCGTCGGCGAGGACCACGCCCGAGACCGCACCGCCCGAGACCAGGATGCGCGCGACGTGCGCACCGGTGCGGATCGTCGCGCCGCGCTCGCGCGCCAGTGCGGCGACCGCCGCGGCGAGCCGGCTCAAGCCGCCCTCGATCGACCACACGCCCGCCTGCTCGACATGGGCGACGAGCATCAGCGTCGCCGGCGCCTGATACGGCGAGGAGCCGCAATAGGTGGCGTAGCGGGCAAACAGCTGCCGCAGGCGCGGGTCGCGGAAGTAGTCGCCGAGCGCCCCCCACAGGGTGGCGAAGGGCTGGATCCGCCACAGGTCGCCCAGCCCCGACAGGCCGGCGCGACGGGCGAGGTCGACGGGTCCGGGCCGGGCGCCGCGGATGAACGGCGCGTCGAGGGTGCGGAACACCTGCTCGGCCCGCGCGCAGAAGCGCCGGTAGCCCTCGGCCTCGCGCGCGCCAGCGAAGGCGGCGATCGCGTCGGCGGAGGCGTCGACGTCGGCGAGCAGGTCGAGCCGCTCGGACGCGCTCCAGGCGTGGCGGGCGAGGATGCGGGCGGGGCTCAGCGCGACCCGCTCACCCAGATCCGCACCGGCCTCGGCGAAGATCTCGTCGAGGATCCAGCGCATGGTGAACACGGTCGGGCCGGCCTCGATCCGGGTGCCACCGACCGGCACGCTGCGCATCTTGCCGCCGGGCACGCCGGCGGTCTCGAGCAGCGTCACCGCGCATCCGGCCACGGCGAGCCGGAGGGCGGCGACGAGCCCGCCGATGCCGCCCCCGATCACCACGACCCGCTCGATCACCATCGTTCCCCCGTGCCGCACGACGATCCGGCATTGATCTCACCCGCGACAAGTGTCAATCATAGATGACACTTCGAAAAGTCAAAGCAAATTGACACGGGAGGTCACGGTGGACGCAGGCCAGCGCATCGAACGGACCCTGGACAACGCGGTCGCCTACGCCGAGGCGCCGGGCGCCCCGCCGCGGCTCGCCGAGGCGATCCGCTACGCCGTGTTCCCGGGCGGCCATCGCATTCGGCCCCGGCTCTGCCTGGCGGTGGCCGCCGCCTGCGGCGACGACGATCCGGCCGCCGCCGAGTCCGCCGCCGCCGCGATCGAGCTGCTGCACTGCGCCTCCCTCGTCCACGACGACCTGCCCTGCTTCGACGACGCCGAGACCCGCCGGCAGAAGCCCACCGTGCACGTCGCCTTCGGCGAGCCGCTGGCGGTGCTCACCGGCGACGCGCTGATCGTGCTCGCGTTCGAGACGTTGGCCCGGGGCGCGGCCAGGAACCCGCATCGGCTCGCGGCGCTCGTCGGGCTGGTCGCCCGCGCGGTCGGCTCGCCGGCCGGCATCGTCGCCGGCCAGGCCTGGGAATCGGAGGAGCAGGTCGCGCTGTCGAACTACCAGCAGGCCAAGACCGGTGCGCTGTTCGCCGCCGCGACGGTGGCGGGTGCGGCGGCGGCGGGCGCGTCGCCGCTGCCGTGG
>NZ_VRVH01000325.1:0-4841 GCF_008040095.1 Methylobacterium sp. WL6
CCGGGTCGCGCTTGGCGGTCTCGGCAGCGGAGCGGAACTGGGCGAGCAGGCGGTAGCCGGCCGGCCCCTGCGCCTCGAGGGCGTCGAACGCCTTGTCGGCCTCCGCCACCTTGCCGTCGCGGGCCAGGCGGTTGGCCTCGTCGAACTGCTGCGAGGCGGCCTCGGCCGCGTTACGCTGGGCCGTCTGCCAGTAGCGCCAGCCGCCGACGCCGGCGACCACCAGGATCGCCACTGCGATGATCACGCCGCTGTAGCGGCGCCAGATCTCGGCGACCTTGTCGCGGCGATAGTCTTCGTTGACCTCGCGGATGAACTCGTTGTTCTCAGCCATCGTATCCCGGTCCGGCGCGCGAGCCGGACGACCTGAAGCATCTCGATTGGCCCCGCGCCTAGCACGCGGGCGCCGGTTTGGCGACCGGGCGGCGTCTACGCCTGGCCCGGCCAGGCGTAGACGCCGATCAGGATCGGGTGGAGATACTTGCCGAACACGAACCAGGCGACGACGCCGACGACCACCGCGATCGCGTCGTTGCGCCAGCCCGCAGAGGCCGCGGCGCCCCCGTGCTGCGCGACGACCTGACCCGCCGTGAGCGCGCGGCGCTTGGCGCTGATCCGGGCGATCACCGCCCAGGCCAGGAACGAGCCGAACAGCAGGATCGAGCCGAGGTCGCCGTTGGCGAGCAGGTGCGCCGTCGCCCAGATCTTCACGGCGAGCAGCATCGGGTGCTTGGCCTTCGCCCGGATGTGGCCCGGCAGGTAGGCCGAGGCCAGCACGATGAAAGCGAGCAGCACCAGCACCAGGGACAGGTGGCGCGTCCAGACCGGCGGATCCCAGACCGGGATGTACCCGTCGACGCGATAGTTGTGGAAGCCGACACCGATCAGCACGAGGCCGAGGACCGAGAGCAGGGTGTAGCCGAGCTTGTACTTGCCCTCGCCGACTTGGCCGACGACCTCGGAGCGCTTGGCGCGCAGCATCGAGAAGGCGTGGGTGCCGAGGAACAGCACCAGCCCGAGGATCAGGATCAGCATGGATGGGGACTCGGCTCGGGAGGATCGGGCCCCCGCACCGGCGGGAAGCCATTCTGTAACGGTTCTGAACAGAAACTCCCGTGGTTTGTCCAGGCGCGCGACCGTTGTCCGTGCGCGCTCCTCGTCCAAGTGCGCTTTCGGCGCACCCACCGGTCTCGTCCCATGCGGCTCCGCCTCGCGCTGTTTCTCCTGTCGCTGCCGGCGCTCGCGCAGGCGGCCGCCGAGCCGCCGCTGTCGAGCCTGACCCTGGTCGGGCCGCCGAGCATCGTGTTCAAGGCCGGGCGCGACGCCTGCGACGGCGCCGACGTGCCCGACGCCTCGGCCCGCGCGTTCCGGGATGCCACCGGTGCGGTCGCCCTGTTCGGCATGCACTACCGCAACCGGGCCCTGCGCGGGCCGGACCTCGACCACCTCAAGCTCGACTGCACGGTGGTGCTCGACTCGGGCGAGAAGGCCGACCCGGCGCTCTACGACGACCGCTCCTGGATCACCGCCACCTGGACCGAGGACGGCGCCCGGATCGCCGCGCTGGTGCACCACGAGTACCAGGCGAACGAGCATCCGGGCCGCTGCACGGCCGAGACCTACGAGGCCTGCTGGTACAACACGATCACCGCCGCCGCCTCCGCGGATGGCGGCCGCAGCTTCCTGCGCACGACCCCGCCCGCGGTGGCGATGGCGGCCCCGTTCCGGCAGGAGGTCGGCCAGGGGCGTCACCGCGGCTTCTTCAACCCGTCGAACGTCTTCGCCGACGGGCGCTTCCGCTACGTCTTCGTCTCGACCACCGGCTGGGACCGGCCCGGGGATCAGGAGGCCGGGGTGTGCCTGTTCCGCACCGCCACGCCCGGCGATGCGGCGAGCTGGCGCGCCTGGACCGGCACCGGCTTCACCGCGTCCTTCCCGGATCCGTACCGCACCAAGGGCGCGCGGGCCGAGGCCTGCAAGCCGGTGGCGCCGTTCCCGACGCCCGTCGGGGCGGTGGTCCGCCATCGCGGCACCGGCGCCTTCGTCGCCCTGTTCATGGCCAAGGCGGGTGACGGGTTCGCGCAATCGGGCTTCTACTGGACGAGCTCGCGCGACCTTCTGACCTGGGACGTGCCGCGGCTGCTCGTCGCCGGGGCGACGCTCTACGACGACCCCTGCGCGGCGCCGGGCGGCCTGATCGCCTACCCGTCCCTCCTCGACCCCAGGGCCGAGGGCCGGAACTTCGACGACGTCGGCGACACCGCGATCCTCACCTACGTGACGCTGCGGACGGAGGGCTGCACCATCACCTCGGACCGCGACCTGCTGCGGCGGCCGGTGGCGATCAAGGTGTGGCCGTGAGCGCATCGTGCGTTGACCGGGACCGCGCCTGCATCATCTTCGAGGGCTGACCACGAGGCCGCCATGACCGACCACCTGCTCGCCTGGGACGAACGCGACGAGACCGTCGCGGAAAACGGCGTCGCCAAGCGCACGATCCCGGGCGCGGGCGCCAGCCTCGTGCGGATCGTCGTCCCAGCGGGCACCTCGGCGGCGCGGCACAGCCACGCGCACGAGCAGTTCGTGCAGGTGCTCTCCGGCTCAGGCATCCTGGAGACCGAGCAGGGCCGTGCGGCATTCGGCCCCGGCAGCGTGTTCCACTTCCCCGCGGAGGCGTGGCACGCGGCGGAGTTCGAGACGGAGACGGTGCTGGTGGAGACCAACGTGTCGGCGTGAGGCCGGCGGATGGGTCCGTCGTTCGACGCGACCCATGTCGGCGGGCCCCTCCAACCTTCGACATCTATGAAGGCGTGCGACCGACCTCCCCTGACTCGATCCGATCGACCTCGTTCTCGGTATCCCGCGCATAGCGTGCGGCCTCTCCGGGTCGAAGAATTCTTCCCTCTTGCGGGTCGAAAGCCACGCCGTCGGTCAGCGTCAGGCAGGCGGCCAGCGCCAGCCACGTGCCGACGCAACTCGGCAAAGCCGCGAAATAGAAGGCGTAGGCGTAGGGCCACGGCCCGCCGAGATCGATGTCGTCGTACGTTTCCGCCAGTTCCGCGAACGCGCAAGCGCCGAACTCGAACCCGGCTTCTCGGCCACGCCAAAGCGCCGGAAGGTGCCCCCGATGATCCGCGAGATCGCGAGCCGATCTCAATCTCAGATCGAACCCGAGGGCATCGATCGACGCTTGCCAGTCTTCGATCGATTTGATCGGACGGGCGCAGAACGCGTAGGCTTCCATCGTCATGTTCTGTCCCTCAAAACCAGTGGATGTCGGCAAAAACGCTTATCTTCGTCGTGGCGGCATGTGATTTGACCGCGACACCGCGTCGAACATGGATTTCGATCACCGGCACATCGGAGCCGACCCCGAGACCTTCACGGATCTCCCGGACGCGCGCTGGTGTCAGACGCGCATTTCCCGTCTTGAAGTCCCATACCGCCAATATCGGGGCCGAGGATGTTCTTCCATCGCGCAAGACCACGTCGGTCCGCACGCTTCCCTCCAGCCCATAACCAACACTATCGCCCAGGCTGAAGCTTTGCTCGACGCCGTGCCGGCCGATACCTGGAATATCCAGATTGCGAATCAATCGAGCGGTCGCAGCATGCAGTCGGACGCCGTAGGCCGGCACACGGACATCTCCCGAGATCGAGATTGCCTCCTTGACGACATCCACAAGAAGCTCGGTCTTCGCGTCGATCCTTGCGTTCCCGGTTTTCTCTATCTGGCTGCGCACGATCTGACCGGCGCCGCCGGTCCAGCGACCATCCGGGCCTCGGGGTTGATCCGGGCGAAAGCCGGCTTTGAGGGAATGGCTGAGCACGGACAGCATCGCAATCGCAGGCGGATCTCTGCAACTCTGTGCGCGAATCGAAGCTGGTCTCGACGTTCGTTCATGCCAAAGCTCCCCCGAAGAGGCCTTGCCATATATTCCTAATAAAGTCAATTTTCCTATAGCGTTGCGGAGCGAGGCACGGCCGATCGCCCAGTCTTGCTTTCAGCGTGCAGTTGACGCTGCCGGGCGCCCGGCC
Source organism: Methylobacterium sp. WL6 (assembly GCF_008040095.1). Taxonomy (NCBI): domain Bacteria; kingdom Pseudomonadati; phylum Pseudomonadota; class Alphaproteobacteria; order Hyphomicrobiales; family Methylobacteriaceae; genus Methylobacterium; species Methylobacterium sp. WL6. The sequence continues at coordinate 4,036 of NZ_VRVH01000325.1, forward strand.
TCAACTTTTCTTGCCCCCGCGGCAAAAAGGCCTGTGTTGGCGGCTTCCACGCACGCGTGTAGAGAGTAGCGCTACGAAGGCTCGCCCGTGCACGCCGACGGGACGAGCGCGCCGATTTCGCCCGCATACAAGAACAGAGGCCATCCATGAGCGCCGGTACCGCTTCCGACAAGCATTTCTCGAACTCCTTCTTCGCGGCCCCGCTGAGCGACGCGGATCCGGAGATCGCCAAGGCCGTCGAGCAGGAGCTCGGCCGGCAGCAGCACGAGATCGAGCTGATCGCCTCCGAGAACATCGTCTCGCGCGCCGTGCTCGAGGCGCAGGGCTCGGTGCTGACCAACAAGTACGCGGAGGGCTATCCCGGCCGTCGCTACTACGGCGGCTGCCAGTTCGTGGACATCGCCGAGAACCTCGCCATCGAGCGCGCCAAGCGCCTGTTCGGCGTCGGCTTCGCCAACGTGCAGCCGAACTCCGGCAGCCAGGCGAACCAGGGCGTGTTCATGGCCCTGATGCAGCCGGGCGACACCTTCCTCGGCCTCGACCTCGCCGCCGGCGGCCACCTCACCCACGGCGCGCCCCCGAACGTCTCGGGCAAGTGGTTCAAGCCGGTCTCCTACACCGTGCGCCGCGACGACCAGCGCATCGACATGGAGCAGGTCGAGGCGCTGGCCCACGAGCACAAGCCGAAGGTGATCATCGCCGGCGGCTCGGGCTATCCGCGCCATTGGGACTTCGCCAAGTTCCGTGAGATCGCCGACGCGGTCGGCGCGTACTTCTTCGTCGACATGGCGCACTTCGCCGGCCTC
>NZ_VRVH01000326.1:0-4832 GCF_008040095.1 Methylobacterium sp. WL6
CGCCCGCGCCGTCGACGCCCGCTCCCGCCCCGGTCGTCGCGGCGGCTCCGCCCTCGCCTGCGGGTGGGCTCTGCGAGCAGGACGCGGTGCGCACGGATCTGATGGCCTCGGTCAACGGCGCCCCCGACTTCAAGGACGGCAAGCGCCGGCTCAAGGCGCTGGTCGAGCCCGAGACGGTCTTCGAGGATCGCAAGGCCAAGCGGATGACCTGCCGCTACACCTCGGTCTGGGACGAGACCCAGGACACGGGCACGACCGAGACGCGCATGAAGATGACCTTCAAGGCCAGCGACGACGGCAAGGACGGCATCGACCTCGATTACAGCTTCGACAAGTAGCAGCCACGCAGCCTCCCGGCGGCCCCAGGGCCGTCGGGACGGAGCCGGTGAGGGCCGGACCTAGCCCGCGTCGAGAGCCTCGAGGACGAGGCTCTCGTTGGTGTAGACGCAGATCTCGGCGGCGATCCGCATGGCCTTGCGCACGATCGCCTCGGCGTCGAGGTCGGTGTCCTCCAGGGCGCGCGCGGCCGACAGCGCGTAGTTGCCGCCGGAGCCGATCGCCATCACCCCGCCCTCCGGCTCGAGCACGTCGCCCGCGCCCGACAGCAGCAGGCTGACGTCCTTGTCGGCCACCAGCATCATCGCCTCCAGGCGGCGCAGGTAGCGGTCGGTGCGCCAGTCCTTGGTCAGCTCGACGCAGGCGCGGGTGAGCTGCCCGGGATACTGCTCGAGCTTGGCCTCCAGGCGCTCGAACAGGGTGAAGGCGTCGGCCGTCGCGCCGGCGAACCCGCCGATCACCGCGCCCTTGGCGAGCTTCCGGACCTTCCGGGCATTGCCCTTGACAATGGTCTGGCCGAGGCTGACCTGGCCGTCGCCGCCGATGACGACGCGGCCCCCCTTGCGCACCATCAGGATGGTGGTGGCGTGCATCTGGGCCGGGCCTGAATCGTCGTGTGCCAAGGGTGTCTCCGGGTATCGCTCGGCGTCAGGTAGGGGCTCGCGCCCCGGATTGCCAAGCGGCGCCGCGAAGACCCGCGGTCAGTGGTCGCCGCCGAGATAGGCCGCGCGTACCGCCGGATCGCTCTTGAGCCGGGCCGCCGGCCCCTGGAAGCGGATGCGGCCGTTCTCGAGGACGTAGGCGTAGTCGGCCACCCCGAGCGCCGCCATGGCGAACTGCTCGACGAGCAGCATCGTCACCTGCTCCTCCTTGAGCTGGCGGATGATGCGGAACACCTCCTCGACGAGCTTCGGCGCCAGCCCCATCGACGGCTCGTCCAGCAGCAGGAGGTCGGGGCGCAGCATCAGGGCGCGGCCCATGGCGAGCATCTGCTGCTCGCCGCCCGAGAGCGTGCCGGCGAGCTGCAGCCGGCGCTCCTTGAGGCGCGGGAACAGCGCGTAGGCGCGCTCGCGGTCGGCGGAAACGTCGCCCTTGGGGCGCGAGCCGGTCAGCCGCGGGAAGGCGCCGAGCGTCAGGTTGTCCTCCACCGACAGGGTCGGGAACACCCGCCGCCCCTCCGGCGAGTGGGCGAGGCCGGCGCGGGCCACGTCGTGGCTGTCGAGCCCCGAGATCTCACGCCCGGCGAGCCGGATCGAGCCGGCGCGCGGCTGGATCATCCCCGAGAGGGCCCGCATCGTCGTGGTCTTGCCGGCCCCGTTGGAGCCGATCAGCGTCACGACCTTGCCCTTCGGCACCTGGAACGAGAGCCCGTGCAGGACCTCGATCTGGCCGTACCCGGCCGACAGGTTGGCGACCTCAAGCATGGGCTGGCTCCGGAGCGGCCGAGCCGCCCATGTCGTCGGGGGCGCCGAGATAGGCCTCGATCACCTTCGGGTCGGCCTGCACCTCGCGGGCCCCGCCCTCGGCGATCTTGTGCCCGAAATCGAGCACGCTGACCCGGTCGCACAGCCCCATCACCACGTCCATGTGGTGCTCGATCAGGATCACGGTGATGCCCGCGTCGCGGATCTTGCGGATGATCGCGGTCAGGTCCGCGATGTCGGGCGCGGTCAGGCCGGCGGCCGGCTCGTCCAGCAGCAGCAGCACGGGGTCGAGCGCCAGCGCGCGGCCGATCTCTAGGAGGCGCTGCTTGCCGTAGGGCAGGTTGCGGGCCTCCACCTGGGCGAGGCTCGACAGGCCCATGAAGTCGAGGATCGCCATCGCCCGGGCGCGGGCCTCGCGCTCCTCGCGGCGGCGCCGCGGCGTGCCGAGGATCGCGTCGACGATGGTGCCGTGGAAGGCGTGGTGCAGGCCGACGAGCACGTTCTCCAGGGCCGTCATCTCGCGGAAGAGCTGCACGTTCTGGAAGGTGCGGGCGACGCCGGCGAGCGCGATCTCGGAGGGCGTGCGCCCGTCGAGGCGCTTCGGCGCGCTGCCGGCCGCGGCCAGCGTCACCGCGCCGGCGGTGGGTTTGTAGATGCCGGTGAGCACGTTCATCATCGTGCTCTTGCCCGAGCCGTTCGGGCCGATGAGCCCGTGGATCGTGCCGGGCCTCACCGAGAGGTCGACGCCGGCCAGCGCCTTCAGGCCGCCGAACTGCATCAGCGCCTGCTCGACCTGCAGCAGCGGCTCGGTGCCGGCCGCCTTGCCGCGCTGCGCGATGAGCGCGTCGCCGTCGGCCGAGAGCGCCTTGCCCTCCGCCGTGTGGGCCGGGCGGAGCGCCGGGATCTTCTCGCGCAGGAAGCCGACGATGCCGTCGGGCAGGTAGTAGACCACGAACAGGATCAGCAGGCCGAACACGCTGAGCCGGAAGTCGGTGACCGATTGCAGCGCCAGCGTCGCGGGCAGGAACAGGATGCAGAGCACCACCGGCACGAGGATCGCGAAGCGGTTCTCGCGCCGGCGCAGGAAGGCCTGGATGCCGACGACGAGCGCCACGGCGGCGATGAGGCCGGCCATGATCCGTACGAGGTCGATGTCGGCCAGGATGTTGGGCATCATCACGATGATCGCCGAGCCGATCAGCGGGCCGGCCCGCGATTTCCGGCCGCCCATCGTCACCGCGAGCAGGAACAGCACGGTGAGCTCGAAGCCGTAGGAATTCGGGGCGACGTAGCGCTCCGACCAGGCGAACAGCGCGCCCGCGAGCCCCGCCAGCGCCGCCGAGACCACGAAGGCGTAGACCTTGTAGCGGTAGACGCTGACGCCCATGCAGTCGCAGGCGATCGGCGAGTCGCGCAGCGCCTCGAAGGCGCGCCCGAACGGCGAGCGCACGATGCGGTTCACCACCACGATCGTCAGCAGGAGGCAGGCGCAGACGAGGTAGTAGAACTCGAGCTTGCGCCCCGCCGCGCCCCAGGGCGGCGTGATCCCGAGCGTCGCGAAGTCGATGACGCGGGCCGGCGGCAGGGTGATGCCGAGCGGCCCGTTGGTGATCGGCGTCAGCTCGTTGATGAAGATCTGCACGATGGTGCCGAAGGCCAGCGTCACCATCGCGAGGTACGGGCCGGTGACCCGCAGCGCCGGCACCGCGAGCAGCAGGCCGAAGGCGGAGGTGACGCCGATCCCAGCGAGCAGGCCCCACCAGATCCCGAGCTTGAAGTGCAGGAACAGCACGGCCGCCGCGTAGGCGCCGACGCCGAACAGCCCGGCATGGCCGAGGCTGACCTGGCCGGTATAGCCGACGACGATGTCGAGCCCGAGGATCAGGATCGCGTAGATCGCGATCACCAGCAGCAGGTGGATGTAATAGCTGCTGGTGACCACGTGCGGGAAGGCGGCGAGGAACACCACGAGCAGCACCGCGCCCGCCGCGCCGATATGCCGGCCGAGACCGGCGGAGGCCGAGGGCGCCGGGGCGGCGGCCGGCGCGAAGGTGGAGTGCGCCATCGGCTCAGACTTTCTTGATCACGGCCTTGCCGAACAGCCCCACGGGGCGGATCGACAGCACGACGAGGAGCAGGATCAGGCCCGGCACGTCCTTGTAGCCGGTGGAGATGTAGAAGCCGGTCAGCGTCTCGGCGATGCCGAGGATCAGCCCGCCGACGATGACGCCGAGGCCGGATTCGAGGCCGCCGATGATCGCCACCGCGAAGGCCTTCAGCGCCAGCACCGCGCCCATCGTGGCGCCCGTCAGCGTGACCGGGGCGACGAGCACGCCGGCGAACGCCGCCGTCATCGCGCTGATCGAGTAGGACAGGGTGATGACGCGCTTGGTGTTGATGCCCATCAGGCCGGCGGCATCGATGTCGTTCGAGGTGGCGATCACCGCCTTGCCCCAGATCGACTTGCGATTGAAGATCTCGACCGCGAGCATCATCAGCAACGCCCCGGCGATGATCAGGAGCTCCATCGGCAGCATGCGGATGCCGCCGAGCTGCAGCGCCTCCTCGGGCAGCGGCGACGGGAACTTGAGGTCGTCGCGGCCCCAGATGTTCTCGGCGAGATTGCGGAAGATGATCCCGAGCGCGATGGTGGCCATGATCCACCCGTACTCGGACTTGATCTTCACAGCCGGGCGCACGCCGAGGCGCTCGACCACGGCGCCCAGCGCGAAGCCGAAGACCAGCACCAGCGGGATCATCAGCCAGTAGCCGGTGAACGGCGCCAGCGTCAGGCCGAACAGGGCGCCCAGCGCCAGCGCCTCGCCCTGCCCGAAGTTCAGCGTCTTCGAGGTGGCGAAGGTGAGCTGGTAGCCGAAGGCGATGGCGGCGTAGATCATGCCGACCGCGACGCCGGACGCGACGAGCTGCAGGAAGATGGTCATCGTGTCACCGGCGCCCGTGCGTGAGGGTTTGGTCGTTCATGACGTCCGGTCCCGACCCGATCCGTCGAGGCGCGGGCTCCCGTCCCGCTCGGGATCGGGCCGCGCGACGGGCGACCGGACGGCGTCGGGC
>NZ_VRVH01000327.1:0-4818 GCF_008040095.1 Methylobacterium sp. WL6
TTTTTTTTTTAATTATTCTGCGACCAGGGTGATCTTCACGTATGGAGTCGTCGTCAGCTTGAGTTGTGTATAAGAGACAGGCCCAGGATCTCAAGGCGAACGGCAGCGAGCAGGGCGTTCCCGCCGACAAGCCGCAATAGCCCGGCACGGACGGGATCGGACAACGAGGGCCGGGCGGCGACGCCCGGCCCTTTTTCGTCTCGCCGCGACGGTCGGCCCCGGCCGCCATGCGCGGGCGCGTGTTGACCCGCGGGGCGATCCTACCGCAAACCGGACCCGACCCGGCGCGCCCGGTGCGCCACGCACCCGGACCGCCCTTCGCGATCACCGCGTCGCGACCCCACCCTCGCGAACAAGGACGCGATCCGTGACCCTCTCTCCCCCTCCGAACTCGTTCCGCACCGGCCCCGACGAGCGCGGCCGGTTCGGCATCTTCGGCGGCCGCTTCGTCGCCGAGACGCTGATGCCGCTGATCCTCTCCCTGGAAGAGGCCTACGCCGCGGCCAAGGCCGACCCGGGGTTCCAGGCCGAGATGGACGGCTACCTCAAGCACTACGTCGGCCGGCCGAGCCCGCTCTACTTCGCGGAGCGGCTGACCGAGCATTGCGGCGGCGCGAAGATCTACTTCAAGCGCGACGAGCTGAACCACACCGGCTCGCACAAGGTGAACAACGTCCTCGGGCAGATCCTGCTCGCCCGCCGGATGGGCAAGAAGCGGATCATCGCCGAGACCGGCGCCGGCCAGCACGGTGTCGCCACCGCGACCCTCTGCGCCCGGTTCGGCCTGACCTGCGTGGTCTACATGGGCGCCGTCGACGTGGCGCGCCAAGCCCCGAACGTCTTCCGGATGAAGATGCTCGGCGCCGAGGTGATCCCGGTCGAGTCCGGCACCAAGACCCTGAAGGACGCGATGAACGAGGCCCTGCGCGACTGGGTCACCAACGTCGCCGACACGTTCTACTGCATCGGCACGGTCGCCGGCCCGCACCCCTATCCGGCAATGGTGCGCGACTTCCAGTCGATCATCGGCCGCGAGACCAAGGAGCAGATGCTGGAGGCCGAGGGGCGGCTGCCCGATTCGCTCGTGGCCTGCATCGGCGGCGGCTCGAACGCGATGGGGCTGTTCCACCCCTTCCTCGACGACCGCGACGTGGAGATCTTCGGCGTCGAGGCCGCCGGCCACGGCGTCTCGTCGGGCCTGCACGCGGCCTCGCTCTCGGGCGGACGGCCGGGGGTGCTGCACGGCAACCGCACCTACCTGCTGATGGACGACGACGGGCAGATCGCGGACGCGCACTCGATCTCGGCCGGCCTCGACTATCCCGGCATCGGCCCCGAGCACGCCTGGCTGCACGAGGCCGGCCGCGTCACCTACCTCTCGGCCACCGATCAGGAGGCGCTCGGCGCGTTCAAGCTGTGCTCGATGCTCGAGGGCATCATCCCGGCGCTGGAGCCGGCCCACGCCCTCGCCAAGGTGCTGGAGATGGCCCCGAAGAAGCCGGCCGACCATCTCATGGTGATGAACCTGTGCGGCCGCGGCGACAAGGACATCCCGCAGGTGGCGGAGATCTTCGGGACGAAGCTCTGAGACTGCAAGCTCCCCCGCACCCAAGTCGGGCCTGCCCGACTTGGGCACACGGGGTGCGGATCTCGGGCGAGCACGAGATCCGTCGGGGGAGGGAAGAGCCGGTCCTACACCACCACCGTGATCGCCTGCGCCGCGCGGGTCAGGCCGGTGTAGAGCCACCGCGCCCGGTGCTCGCGGAAGGCGAACGATTCGTCGAACAGCACCACCTTGTCCCACTGCGAGCCCTGCGCCTTGTGCACGGTGAGCGCGTAGCCGTAGGTGAACTCGTCGGTCTCCCGGCGCAGGAAGGCCGGGATCTCCTCCTCGGACCCGGAAATCACGGCGCGTAAAACCTTGATGTCGATGGCGCGCTTGCGCATGCCGGCGTCGTCCTCCGGCACCACGTCGAGGCGGATCGTGTCGGGGCGGGGCGGCGCGCGCAGGGCCTGCACGGTCCAGGTCGAGCCGTTGAGCAGGCCCTTGGTGCGGTCGTTGCGCAGGCAGACCAGCTTCTCGCCCACCGCCGGCATCGGGTCGACGTGGCCGGCCAGCTCCCGCAGCCGCCCGTTGTAGAGACGGCGGGTCTTGTTCATGCCCACCAGCACCTGGTCGCAGTCGAGCACCTGGGTCGGGTCGATGGCGCGGCGCGAGACCACGCGGCTGGCGCCGTACTCGCCGAGCGCGAGCCGGCCGCCCTCGCGCACCGTCATCGCCATGCGCACGATCGGGTCGTCCTTGGCCTGGCGGTGGACCTCGGTCAGCATCACGTCGGGCTCGGCCTCGGTGAAGAAGCCGCCGCCGCGCACCGGCGGCAGCTGCGCCGGGTCGCCGAGCACCAGCACCGGCTTGTCGAACGACAGCAGGTCGTGGCCCAGGTCCGCGTCGACCATCGAGCACTCGTCGATGACGATGAGGTCGGCCTTGGCCGCGGGCCCGGCGCGGTTCAGCGAGAAGGCGGGTCCGCCCTCTTCCGTCTCCTTGGTGCGGTAGATCAGCGAGTGGATCGTCGCGGCGTCCTGGCAGCCCTTCTGGCGCATCACCGAGGCCGCCTTGCCGGTGAAGGCGCCGAACACCACCGAGCCGTCGACGTCGTCGGCGATGCGGCGGGCCAGCGTGGTCTTGCCGGTGCCGGCGTAGCCGAACAGCCGGAACACCTGGGCGGCGCCCTTGTCCTTGCGCCAGGCGGCGATGGCCTTCAGCGCCGCGTCCTGCTGCGGGGCGAAGCTTTTGGGGAGGTCGTCGCTCACGGCCAGCGCACGGTCGGCGGCAGCGACGACAGGATCGAGGCGACGTTGCCGCCGGTCTTCAGGCCGAAGATCGTGCCGCGGTCGTGGAGCAGGTTGAACTCGACGTAGCGCCCGCGCCGCACCTGCTGCTCCAGCCGGTCGGCCTCGGTCCAGGGCGTCGCGACGTTGCGCCGGACGATCTCGGGATAGGCCGCGAGGAAGGCGCCGCCGACGTCGCGGGTGTAGGCGAGGTCGGCCTGCGGGTCGCCGGTCCAGTGGTAGTCGTAGAAGATCCCGCCGACGCCGCGGGGCTCCTTGCGGTGCGGCAGGTAGAAGTATTCCTCGCACCACTGCTTGTACTTGTCGTAGTTCGCCGCCGGGGCGTGGGCGTCGCAGGCTGCCTTGAGGCAGGCGTGGAAGTGCCGCGTGTCGGGGTCGTCCTGCGTCCGCCGGCGCTCGAGCACCGGGGTGAGGTCGGCCCCGCCGCCGAACCACGTCTTCGTCGTCACCACGAAGCGGGTGTTCATGTGGACCGTCGGCACGTTCGGGTTCCACGGATGCGCGATCAGCGAGATGCCGGTGGCGAAGAAGCGCGGATCCTCCGCAGCGCCCGGCATCTGGGCGCGGAACTCCGGCGCGAACTCGCCGTGCACCGCCGAGACGTGGACGCCGGCCTTCTCGAACACCCGGCCGTGCAGCATCGCCATGGTGCCGCCGCCACCGGGCCGGCCGGTGTGGTCGGTCCGCTCCCAGGGGGTTTTTTCGAAGTGCCCAGCCGCAACGGGTGCGTCCGGATGGAACGGCCCCTCGGCCTCGGCCTCCAAGGTCTCGAGCGCGCCGACGATGCGGTCGCGCAGCGTCGTGAACCACGCGGTCGCCTCGGCCTTGAGCGCCGTGACGTCGGCCTCGGGCAGGCGGGGGCGGGCTGTCTCGGTGTCCGGCATCGTCATGGACGGGATGTCCCACTCCGCCCCGGCGGCGTCAATTCACGCATCGCGAAACCGGGCTTCGACCCGCGCTTGACTTCGAGCGCGCTCGAAGCCGTAGCCTCGATGGCATCGTGGCGAGGGCCCAAAGGGTCAGAGGGTCAAAGGGCCGAAAGGCAAGCGGCGCATGCGGATCGGCGAACTCGCCAAACGCTCGGGGCCGACGGCCCACACCCTCCGCTACGACGAGCGGATCGGGCTGCTGCCGTTCGTCGAGCGGGACGCCGCGGGGCACCGGGACTACGACGGGTCGATCCTGGCCTGGATCGGCTTCCTCGACCGTCTCAAGACCACCCGCATGCCGATCCGGACGATGCTGCATTATGCGGCCCTGCGGCGCGCCGGACCGGCGACGGCTCCGGAACGGCGCCTGCTGCTCGAACGGCATCGCGCGCAGGTCCGCACGCACGTCGCCGCGTTGCAGGACGCCCTGGCCGCCCTCGACACGAAGATCGCCGGCTATGCCTGCTCGACCGAAGGGATGCACGATGACGACCGACCAGAGCCCGACCCCGGAAAGCCGCTACGCGCGGGGCGCCCGCGCGCTCGCTGAGATCGACGGGCAGGCCGGGGAGCACGTGATCGCGGCGCTGTCCGGCATCGCCCCGGATTTCGCCCGCTACCTGATCGAGTTCCCGTTCGGCGACATCTACAGCCGCCCCGGCCTCGACCTGCGATCGCGGGAGATCGCCACGATCGCGGCGCTGACGGCGATGGGCAACGCCGCGCCGCAGCTGAAAGTGCACATCGAGGCGGGCCTGAACGTCGGCCTGTCCCGCGACGAGATCACTGATGTGATCATGCAGATGGCGGTCTATGCCGGCTTCCCGGCCGCCCTCAACGGCCTGTTCGCCGCCAAGGAGGTCTTCGCGGCCCGCGTGACGGCGTGACGCCGATCGCGCGGGCGCGAGCCACCGCCCACGGCCGCGAACCGGCGCGAGGCGCCCGACGGTGTCGCCGGGCGCCTCAGGCTGTGAATTATAAAAAAAAGACCCTGCCCACGACAACATAAGTGTAGATAACGGTGGGGGCCCTATAA
>NZ_VRVH01000328.1:0-4787 GCF_008040095.1 Methylobacterium sp. WL6
GGGGACGTCGTGGCGATGCAGGCGCCCGAGAAGGCCCGGCCGGCACCCGACATCGCGTTCAAGGGGCCGGGCAAAGCGGCGAAGGACGGGGGAGGGGAGGCCGACCTGCGGCTCTCGGATTTCCGCGGCCGCCTCGTCCTCCTGAACCTGTGGGCGACGTGGTGCGCGCCGTGCAAGGCCGAGATGCCGGCCCTCGACCGGCTCGAGGCCGCGCTCGGCGGCAAGGATTTCGCGGTGGTCGCGATCAACCTCGACACGCGCAACCTCGACAGGCCGCCGGTCTGGATGCGGGACAACGGCATCGCGCGGCTGGCCTACTACGCCGATCCTGGCGGGCGCGTGCTGCCGGCGGTGCAGCGCGACACCGGCTCGCCCGGCCTGCCGACGACCCTGCTGGTCGACCCCGCCGGCTGCACCATCGGCGTGATGAAGGGGCCGGCCGAATGGTCGAGCCCGGACGGGCTCGCGCTGATCCGGGCGGCCCTCGGGCGCACGTCCTGAGCCCGCTTCGGAGCGCGGGCGCGCTGTCCATTGGACTTTAAGGCAAGGCGCGAAGCCGGGGGCCGGCGGATGATTTGCCGCGATGCCCGATTGCCTGAGGCCGGACCCTGCGCCATAGCTCGGCTATAGCCGAGGTTGGGCCATGATCTTCGTAACGGATGCAGCCGGAAAGGTGGTCTATCTCAGTGATGAATGGACTGTTCTGACCGGTCAGCAGATCGAAGACGTATCGCAACAGGGATGGAGCAAGGTCATCCATCCGGACGACCTCGCCGTCGTGCGGACCGTGGTCGCCGAGGCGAGCGTCGCCCGCAGCGAGTTCACGGTGCGCTATCGCCTGCTGTCGCCGGACGGGCGGGCGACCTGGGTCGTGGCCGGCGCGGTGCCGTCCTTCGGGCCGCCCGAGCGGACCTTCCTCGGCTTCTTCGGCTCCATCAGCCGGCTCGCGTCGCCGCCGCCCAAGAGCACGGCGACCGGGTCGCTCGGCCGCTTCACCCTGCCGTCGCCGGTGGCGGATTCCGAGCCGCGCTCGGTCTTGGAGCTGGTCGCCGACCACCTGATCACCGCGCACGCGCTGATCATGCAGGGCGGCGGCACCTGCGCGCTGGCCGCGGTCGAGGTCGCCCTGCACGAGGTCGGCCGCGAGCTCGTCCGGGCCTCCGCCACCGCGCAGGACGGCTCGAACCTGCATTAGAGCCTCGTCGCGCGCGGCGGATTCCGGCTCGCGTGAGGACGATGCGATCTCACGACAGGCCCTGACGGCGCGGCGTCGGTTCGGCGCGCCTCACGCCTCGGTGTCGGCGTCGAGGTCGCGCCCGCGGGTCTCGTGCATCATCCAGGCGGCGATCGTGCCGAGCACGCTGAACGCGACGAGGTAGTAGGCCGGCGCCAGCCGGTCGCCGGTGATCGCGATCAGCTTGTTGACGACGTAGTTCGTGCTGCCGCCGAAGATCGAGACCGAGAAGGCGTAGACGATCGAGAGCCCGGCGCTGCGCACCGCCCGCGGCAGCGATTCGGGGATCGCGACGATGATCGCCGCCGCGTTGATCGAGGACAGCGCCGACATCAGGAACGTCACCGCGTAGACCGAGGCCGCGGTCGGCGCCTGCGCCAGCCACCAGAAGGCCGGCACCGCCAGCACCACGATCGCGGCCCGCGGCCACACCAGCACCGGGCGCCGCCCGAACCGGTCGGCGAGCCAGCCGCCCAGCAGCGGGAACACCACCGAGGCGAGGCCGAGGGCGATCGGCACCGCCGTCGACACCGTCTCGGTGAGCCCCAGGGTGGCGTGCGCGTAGACCGGCATGTTGGTGCCAATGGCGTTCGAGACGGTCGAGGCGGCGATGACGACGAAGGTCAGGAGCAGCAGGCGCCCGTGCTCGCGCAGCAGCCGCACCACCACCGCGCCGGTGGAGGCGGCCGCCGCCGGATCCTCGCCCTCGCCCGCGGTCTCGGGCAGGTGGCTGCGGATCACGAGGCCGACCGGCACGACGCCGATGCCGAGCAGGAACATGACGCGCCAGCCCCAATCCGCCATCGCCGCCTCGCCGAGGACGATGGTGAGCCCCGTCGCGACGATGCCGGCGAACAGGGCGGCGCAGCCCTGGCTCGCGATCTGCCAGCTCGCCACGAAGCCGCGGTGCCTCGGGGGCGCCGCCTCCAGCAGGTAGGCGGTGGAGGGGCCGACCTCGCCGCCGAGCGCCAGCCCCTGGATCAGCCGCCCGACGATGACGATCACCTGCGCCCAGCCGCCGAGCGTCGCGTAGGACGGCGCCAGCGCCAGCATCAGCATGCCGACCGCCATCAGCGCGATGGTGATCAGCATGGCGGGCTTGCGCCCGGCCCGGTCGGCGAAGGCGCCGATCACGATGCCGCCGATCGGCCGCATCACGTAGCCGATGCCGAACAGGGCGAGCGAGGCGAGCAGGCTGTCGGTGGCGTTGTCGGACGGGAAGAACGCCGCGCCGATCGGCACGGCGAAGAAGGCGTAGAGCGTGAAGTCGTAGAACTCGAGCGCGTTGCCGAGGACCACGGCGCCGACAGCCTTGCGGTTCAGGGCCGGGTGGTCCGGTGTCGTCGTGGCGGTCATCGCGCGTCCTTGCGTCATCGGTGCCCGCATAGACGTCCCGAGCCCGGACCGCCACCGGCAGGGCTTGCCCGTGGGCGCAAACCCGGGCACCCCCGGCGCCATGACGAAGCCGCGCCCCCGTTCCGCGATCCGCGCCGCGCTCGCGAGCGAGGCGGCCGGCGGCCTCGTGCTGATGGCGGCCGCCGCCTGCGCCCTCGTCGTCGCCAATACCGGGCTCGCCGGGACCTACGCCCAGGCGCTGCACGCGCCGCTCGGCCCGTTGAGCATCCAGCACTGGATCAACGACGGCCTGATGGCGGTGTTCTTCCTGCTCGTCGGCCTCGAGATCAAGCGCGAGGCGCTGGACGGCGCGTTGCGGACCTGGCCCGACCGGGCGCTGCCCGGCATCGCGGCGCTCGGCGGGATGGTGGTGCCGGCCCTGGTCTACCTCGCCTTCAATGCCGGCGCCGGGACCGCGCGGGGCTGGGCGATCCCGGCGGCGACCGACATCGCCTTCGCGCTCGGCGTGCTGGCGCTGCTCGGCCGGCGGGCGCCGGTCTCGCTCAAGATCCTGCTCGGCGCGGTGGCGATCGTCGACGACCTCGGCGCCGTGCTGATCATCGCGCTGGCCTATACCGGCGGCCTCGACCCGACGATGCTCGGGCTCGCGGCCGTGGTGCTGGCGCTCCTCGTCGGCCTGAACCGCTTCGGCGTCGTCGCGCTCGCGCCCTACCTGCTGCTCGGCCTCGTGCTCTGGGTGCTGGTGCTGCGCTCGGGCGTCCACGCCACGGTGGCGGGCGTGCTGCTGGCGCTGACCATCCCGATCCGCGTGAGCCCGGGCCGGCCGGAGGACGCGACCTCGCCGCTGCACCGGCTGGAGCACGCAATCACGCCTTTCGTCGCCTTCGGGATCGTGCCGCTGTTCGGCTTCGCCAATGCCGGGGTGCCGCTGCGCGGCCTGTCGCCCACCGCCTTCCTCGACCCGGTGACGCTGGGCGTCGCGTTCGGGCTGTTCCTCGGCAAGCAGGCCGGCGTGTTCGCCGCCCTGCGCCTCGCGGTGGCGCTCGGCCTCGCGCGCCGGCCCGGCGGGGCGAGCTGGGTCCAGGTCTACGGCGTCGCCGTGCTGTGCGGCATCGGCTTCACCATGAGCCTGTTCATCGGCGCGCTCGCCTTCTCCGATGCCGCCCACGAGACGGAGGTGAAGCTCGGGGTGCTCGCCGGCTCCCTGCTCTCCGGCCTGGTCGGCGCCGCGATCCTCGGGCTCCCGTCCGCGCGGAGCCCCGCCCGGGCCTGAGCCGGGCCCGGCGAGCCGGCTGGCGAATCCTCGAAAACGCCCCTTGCCAGCGTGGGCCGGGCGGGTCTAGCCTCTCCTCATGGCGACGCGGCCCCCCGATGCGAGGCTCCGTCGCCGGAGCGAGACGAAGAGGAGGTCTGCCATGCATGCAAGCCCCACCCACGTCCATTCCGCCGACACCGGTGCCGGTGACCAGGACGATCCGCCGAGCGCTCATCGACAGGGATAGAGGTTTTCGGGAGGGTTTTAGGCGCCCGACCCCGCGGCCCCGAGCGCCGCGGGACGCACGCCGGACAGCACCCTCGAACCCGGGAACGTGGCCCCTGCCACCGGCCCGTCGGCGAAAGCCGGCGGGCTTTTCGTTCGTGCCTCCCGCGTGCCGCCACGGTGCGAAGCGCGCCGGCCGCGCGTCGTCCCGTGCTCCATGCCGATCGAATGCAAAATTACTTACGTATCCGCGCCGCGCCGCCCTTGCGCGCGGAAGCCGAAGCGGTAACGTCGGGCATCATTACAGGATCGGAGAATCACCGCGGAAGAAGAGCGACGGCTAACGATTCGGTCAACGCAGCACAGGATGGTCCCCATGTCCGAGACGATTCGCGTCAAGCCTACCCAGGACGGCACCTATACGGTCTATCGTGGGTCCACCGCCCTGATCTCCGGCCTCACGCGCCTCCAGGCCGAACGCTACGAGGCCAGCATCGGCGACCGCCGGCGTTCCGGGCTTCTCGCCGCCACCGCCTGAGCCGAACGTCAGCCCAGCGCGAGCGGGCCGAGATCCATCACGGTTCCGCCCGCTCCGATCCCGCGCTGCGCCGCCGAGACGACGTGGCGCCCCCCGCTCTCCGAGAACGCGTACAGGATGTAGGCTGCCCGCCGGGCGGCCTCCGACCCGTGCCCGCCGGCCTGCGCGCCGGGCCGCGC
>NZ_VRVH01000329.1:0-4769 GCF_008040095.1 Methylobacterium sp. WL6
CATCCCGGCCGGGCCGCCCGGCAGGACCGCCCAGGCGACCGAGATCCGCCCGCGCCGGTTGGAGAGCGCGCCGTACTTGGCGGCGTTGGTGGTGAGCTCGTGGATCGCCATGCCGATCGGCACCGCGATCTCGGAGGGCAGCGCCGTGTCCGGCCCGTCGAGCACGATGCGGCCGTCGAGGGCCCCGTCCGCATCGGCGGCCTCGCCCTCGCCCGCCTGCGCCTCGGCGTAGGGGCGCAGCTCGCTCAGCAGCAGCGTGCGCAGGTCCGCCGTCTGCCAGGTCGCCTCGGTGAGCACCGAATGGGTGTGGGCGAGCGACTTGATGCGGCCGACGAAGGCTTCGTAGAAGCTCTCGATGCTGGACGCCGTCCGCGCGGTCGAGCCGACGATCGCCTGCACCGTCGCCAGGGTGTTCTTCACCCGGTGGTGCAGCTCGCGGATCAGCAGCGCCTGCCGCTCCTCGGCCAGGCGCTGGTCGGTGACGTCGGCGACGAGGCCGATCAGCCGCCGCGGCAGCCGGTTCGGGGCGTCGCGCTCGAAGCGGCCGGCGAGGTCGATGGTGCGCCACGCGCCGTCGCTGCGGCGGCGGATGCGGCCCGTGGTGTGCAGGATCGCGTCGTCGCGCAGCGCCTGCGAGATCGCCAGCCGCACCGCGGCGCGATCGTCCGGGTGCAGCGTATCGCGAAGGAACTCGGTCTTGCCGATGGTGCCGTCCTCGGGCGCGTGCCCGAAGATCTCGAACATCCGCTCGTTCTCCCAGATCGCGTGGTCCTCGAGCATGTGCCACTCGAAGATCCCGAGCCGGGCGACCGTGGTCGCGACCCGCAGGCGCTGGTCGCGGGCGGCGAGCCCGTCGCGGGCCTCGACCCGCGTGGTCACGTCCTGCACCACGCCGACCATGCCGGTGCGGCGCCCGTCTTCGGCGTGGACCGGGCGGCCGCGCACGTCGACGATGATCTCGCGCCCGTCCGCCTCCCGCGTCAGGCGGGTCTCGAAGCGGTAGGCGCCGTCGCGCGCCATCGCGTCCCGGACCACGGCCTGGATCCGGTCGGGCTCGCCCGCGGAGAGGCCGGCGCGCAGGATGTCCCAGGTCGCGGAGGAGCCGGGGGGATGGCCGAGGATCTGCGCGGCGCGGCGCGACAGCACGAGGCGGCCGGTGCTCCGCTCCCAGCGCCACTCGCCGAGGCCCGCCGCGGCGAGGTCCTGGCGGTTCTCCTCGGAGCGGGCCGCCTCGTCGGCATCCACCGCCTCGACGACGAGGACGGTCCCGCCGGCGCCGGAGCGGCGCACCCGCACCTCGACCGAGCCGCCGTCGGCATGGAGCCAGGGATGGATGCCGTCGGCGATCCGGCCGCCGCCGACGAGGTCGGCGGCCGGCCGCCCCGCGAGCGCGCCGGGGGGGTGGCCGAGCAGGGCGCAGAGCGCGGGGTTGGCGTCGCGCAGGCGCGCGCCGTCCTGCGACAGCACGGCCAGCCCGATGGCGGCCTCCTCGAAGGCCGCGCGCCGCGGGTCGTCCACCGGGCCGTGATCGTCCCTGTCGGTCACACCGTCCCCTCGAACGCGCGGTCGCGCCGTCTCGAAAAGCGTCGCCCCGACGGAGGCACCGAGCGGGCGCCCGACAGGAGCGCGCCCAAGATGGGGCCGGGGCCGAAGCGGGGCAAGTCGCCCAGCGGCGCCTGCGGCTTCGACAACAGCTTAGTTGACCCCGTCGCCCCGGCCGATCCTCGAAGAAAGCCGCCGAACGCCGCCCGAGGCCGCCGCGAGGATCGTGCGGGTCGCCTGCGCCGGGCCACCGGCGCTTTCCTCCGGCTCCCGGCGGCCGGCCCCGCGACCTCACGCATCGTCGCCTGCGGACGGGGCCTCAGCCCGGCGCGACGCGCGCGAACTCGAGGTAGGTCGGGCGGCGCCCGGCCGCGATCGCCTTCGCCTCGTAGCGGGTGCCGGGCCAGCCGGGATAGGGCTGCGTCCAGTCGGCGGCCGTGCGCGCCGTCCAGCGCAGGTGCGGGCAGCGGGCGGTGCGGACCAGGGTCCAGCCGACGTAGTCGTCGATGTCGCTGGCGAAGCGGAACAGGCCGCCGGGCCGCAGCACCCGGGCGATCTCGGCGAGCGACTCGTCCGAGACGAAGCGGCGCTTGCGCTGGCGCCGCTTCGGCCAGGGATCGGGGTAGAGCAGGTAGACCCGCGCGAGGCTGGCATCCGGCAGGGCGGCGAGCAGCGGCGACACGTCCTCGTCGCGGATGCGGACGTTGCGCAAGGCCCGCTCGTCGACGGCGCGCAGCAGCTTGGCGACGCCGTTGACGAAGGGCTCGGCGCCGATGATGCCGATCTCGGGATGGGCCGCCGCCTGCGCCGCCAGGTGCTCGCCGCCGCCGAAGCCGATCTCGAGCCAGACCTCCGACGGGCCTCGCGCGAGGCCGGGAAACAGCGTCGCCGGGTCGAGGGGGCGGCCGTCGGCGGGCGGGTCGACGCGCAGGCGCGGGAGCAAGTCCGACAGGCGCTGCTCTTGCAGCCCGCGCAGGCGCTTGCCCTTGCGCCGGCCGAAGAAGGCCCGCTCGGTGGCGTCGGCCGGGGGGCTGGTGTCGGTCACGGGGAAACTCGTTGGGAGGCTCACGCCTCGATCGGCGACCGGATCGGGCGCAGGCCCCTCTCCCGTTCGGGAGAGGGGGCCGCCGGCGCGGGGTTGAAACCCTTACGCCAGGGCCGATCTCAGCTTGTCGGCGAGGTCGGTGCGCTCCCAGGAGAAGCCGCCGTCGGCGTCCGGGGCGCGGCCGAAATGGCCGTAGGCCGAGGTGCGGGCGTAGATCGGCTTGTTGAGGCCGAGCGCCAGGCGGATGCCGCGGGGCGAGAGGTCGAGGGCGTCCATCAGCACGCCCTCCAGCTTGGCCTCGTCGACCTTGCCGGTGCCGTGCAGGTCGACGTAGATCGACAGCGGCTTGGCCACGCCGATGGCGTAGGCGAGCTGGATCGTGGCGCGCGAGGCGAGGCCGGCGGCGACGACGTTCTTGGCGAGGTAGCGCGCGGCATAGGCCGCCGAGCGGTCGACCTTGGTCGGGTCCTTGCCCGAGAAGGCGCCGCCGCCATGGGGCGCCGCGCCGCCGTAGGTGTCGACGATGATCTTGCGGCCGGTGAGGCCGGCATCGCCGTCGGGGCCGCCGATGACGAACTTGCCGGTCGGGTTCACGTGCCAGACCGTGCCCTCGTTGATCCAGCCCTCGGGCAAGGCCGCGCGGATGTAGGGCTCGACGATGGCGCGCACGTCGGCCGAATCGAGCGACTCGTCGAGGTGCTGGGTCGAGAGCACGATCTGCGTCGCCTCGACCGGGCGGCCGTTGGCGTAGCGCACCGTGACCTGGCTCTTGGCGTCGGGGCCGAGCTTGGCCGCGTCGCCCTGCTTGGCCTTGCGGGCGTCGGCGAGGTCCTTGAGGATCTTGTGGGCGTAGAAGATCGGGGCCGGCATCAGCTCCGGGGTCTCGTCGGCGGCGTAGCCGAACATGATGCCCTGGTCGCCCGCGCCCTCGTCCTTGTTGCCGGCCGCGTCCACGCCCTGGGCGATGTCGGCCGACTGGGCGTGCAGGTAGATCTGCACGTCGTTGTTCTTCCAGTGGAACCCGGACTGCTCGTAGCCGATGTCCTTCACCGCCTCGCGGGACAGCGCCTCGAGGTCCTTGAAGGTCACCGAATCGGGGCCGCGGACCTCGCCGGCGATCACGACGCGGTTGGTCGTGGTCAGCGTCTCGACGCCGAGGCGGGCTTCCGGCATCGCGGCGATGTAGGCATCGACCACGGTGTCGGAGATCCGGTCGCTCACCTTGTCGGGGTGGCCCTCGGAGACGGATTCGCTGGTGAACAGGAAGTCTGAACGCGGCATCGTGAGAGCACCCCGGTTGACGGGTGCGCCTTCCTGATCGCGGCGCTTGACCCGGTTGTGAGGGCCGAAGTTCTGGCACCGGCTCCCGGCAGGGTCAAGGTGGAATGCCGAACGGATCCGTTATACCGTACGAAGCGGACGGCCAATCGGTCCGAAGGTGCTACCACAGGGACGCGGTGGCCTCAGCCGCTCAACTTGCGCTCGAGGGCCTGGACCGCGGCGGCGAGGTCGCGCCGCGTGTCGGCCGAGCAGTTCTCGGAGACGTGGCGGGCCACCATCTCGGCCACGCCCTGCCAGCCGGCGTCGAGCGGGCGCTGCGGCGTGTCGCCGAAACCCTCGACGGCGTGGTCCTCGTCCCGGGGCATCCCGTTGAAGAAGTGATCCAGCGGCACGCCGGTCATGCGCGAGAAGATGTCGAGATGGATCGCGCTGATGCGGTTGGTGCCCTTCTCGTACTTCTGCAGCTGCGCCGCGGACATGCCGAAGCTCTGGGCGACGCGGCGCTGGGTCAACGACGCCTTGCGCCGTTGTTCCGCGATGCGTTGCCCGACATAAACGTCCCGTTGATCCGTCTTCTGGCCTGCCATCACTCGTCTCGCGTGCGCGCCCCCAAGGACGCGGAATCGTCGACCATCCGCGCCCTCGCCCTGCGCAAGCTTAGCTGCCGGCGCACGGCTTGTCACCCTCATAACCCGTTGGCTCTCCAGCGGTATCCGCCTGCATGGATGCCGCCGCGATCGCACCGCCGGCCAAGCTCGGCCGTTCTCCGATCCGCTCTACGAGAATTCTGTTGCCGCGGCAACGGTTTCGCGGGGCCGGCGTCCCGCGGGCCTCAGGAACGTCCGCGTCCCTGCGCGGTCGCCGCCCGGCGCAACGCGTCGGCGAGGGCCCCCCCCGATTC
>NZ_VRVH01000032.1:0-29389 GCF_008040095.1 Methylobacterium sp. WL6
GGCGGCCAGCGCCAGCGCGTGGCGCTCGCCCGGGCGCTGGTCAGCGGACCCGGCCTGCTGGCGCTCGACGAGCCGCTCGGCGCGCTCGACGCGCTCACCCGCATCGGCATGCAGGACCTGATCGAGCGGATCTGGCGGGCGCAGGGCTTCACCGCGCTCCTCGTGACCCACGACGTGGCCGAAGCCGTCGCGATGGCCGACCGCATCCTCGTCGTCGACGAAGGCCGCATCGCCCTCGATCTGCGGGTCGACGTGCCCCGGCCGCGCCGCCGCGGCGATCCCGACCTGGCGCGGCTCGAAGGCCGCATCCTCGAGCACCTGCTCGGCACGCCCTCGGCGGCCTGAGCCGACACGGAGACCTTTCGATGACCGCCTCGACCGACGGAAAGACCGACGTCCTCTGGTTCCTGCCGACGCACGGCGACGGCCGCTATCTCGGCGCGTCTGAGGGCGCGCGCGACGTGTCGCTGAGCTATCTCCGCCAGATCGCGCAGGGCGCCGACGCCCTCGGCTATTACGGCGTGCTGCTGCCCACCGGCCGCTCCTGCGAGGATTCCTGGGTGATCGCCTCGGCGCTTGCGCCGCTGACGCAGCGCCTGCGCTTCCTGGTCGCCGTGCGTCCCGGCCTGATGGAGCCGTCGGCGGCCGCCCGCATGGCCTCGACGCTGGACCGGATCTCGGACGGCCGCCTGCTGATCAACGTCGTCACCGGCGGCGATCCGGTGGAGCTGCGCGGCGACGGCGTGTTCCTCGACCACGACGCGCGCTACGCGGTGACCGACGAGTTCCTCCACATCTGGCGCGGCCTGATGGCCGGCGAGACCGTCTCGTTCACGGGCAAGCACCTCTCGGCGGAGAACGGCCGGCTGATCTTCCCCCCGGTGCAGAAGCCCTATCCGCCGCTCTACTTCGGCGGCTCGTCGCCGGCCGGCATCGACGTGGCGGCCGAGCATTGCGACGTCTACCTTACCTGGGGCGAGCCGCCGGCCGGCGTCGCCGAGAAGATCGCGACCGCGAAGGCGGCCGCGGAGGCGAGCGGCAAGACCTTCTCCTACGGCATCCGCCTGCACGTCATCGTCCGCGAGACCGAGGGCGAGGCGTGGGCGGCGGCCGACCGCCTGATCTCGAAGCTCGACGACGCCACGATCGCCAAAGCGCAGGCCACGCTGAAGCGCCAGGATTCGGTCGGGCAGAGCCGGATGATGGCGCTGCACGGCGGAAGCCGGGACAAGCTTCAGGTCTCGCCGAACCTCTGGGCCGGCGTCGGACTGGTGCGCGGCGGTGCCGGCACGGCGCTGGTCGGCTCGGCCGACCAGGTCGCCGACCGGATGAAGGAGTACATCGATCTCGGGATCGACCGCTTCATCCTCTCCGGCTACCCGCATCTCGAGGAGGCCTACCGCTTCGCCGAGCTCGTCTTCCCGAAGCTGCCGCTGCGCGCCACCACCGGCATCGGCCCCTCGAACGCCCGCAACGACGGCCCGTTCGGCGAGGTGATGGCCAACGACATCGTGCCGACGCGGCAGGTCGCGGCGCACTGAGAACCACGCCGGGAGGGGCCGGATCGCAGCGTCTCCGGCCTTCTCAAGCTCACCGCGCCATGCTATCCGGCGCGGATCGCGGGTGTAGCTCAATGGTAGAGCAGCAGCCTTCCAAGCTGAATACCCGGGTTCGATTCCCGGTACCCGCTCCACCCCTTCTGTAGATCATGCCGACGGTCGCGACGCCTGCCATTTACGGTTCGGGCGCTACCAGGTGACTGCGTTGAAGCGCTCGATCAGGCGCGGGCCGTCCCAGACCTCGATCACCCGGCCTTCGGCGAGCGCGAGCGCCTGCGCGATGGCTTCGTCGTCGCCGAATGCCGGCAACGGGTGAAGGCTCTTCGCGCCGTCGCGGGCGGTGATGACCGCGTGATAGCGCGGACCTGCGGGGGACGCCCTGCGGCTGCGGGCGATCGCGACCGGCGCCTGCAAGGTTTCGTCCTGGATCGCCTCGCTCACGCCCGTATCCCGCTTCTCGGCCATCCGGTGTGTTCTTGCTCGCGCATGGCCATGGACGACATCGTGTCGATCTGCGTCCGCACCCGCGAGCGCCGGCCTCGGCACGATGGCTCCGCGGCGGAAGAGATCGACGCGCCAACCGTGACGTGTTCGAATGACGAGCGAGCGCAACCGTCACGCTAAGTTGCCGGCGCAAGATCGACACCAACATGGGTTAAATTCACCGGGCGTTCTGGGTGCGCGCCAGCGACCCGGACGACGCCGAGCGAGCGGTCCCGCCCAAGCATCGCTACGGCGAGCGATGCGACCGCCTTCGGGGCGCAGACGGGTTCGTGACGAGTCCGGCCACCGTACCGAGCCCGATGACGAGCGGGATCGGGCGATCGCCGATCGAGCAACCGCCGGCGGGGCCATGGCGCTGCAAGCGGACGGCTCGATCCTGGCGTAGCGCCGTCGCGAATGGCTCAGCCGAATTGCATGATCCGGCATTCGCGGAGGGGGTGCGGGTAGGGCGTCGGCGCCTCCCGATCTTTCGATCCTCGATCCGATACGGCTGCCGTCGGCAGTTCGCGCTCGACGATCGTCTGCTCGATGGAGGCATGCATCGCCTCCGCCGCGGGCGAGGGATCGACGACTGAAACGGGTATCGCGTGCAGAAAACTTGGGGCGTGGGGCACCGCCCGTCGCCCGGTTCTCGGGGGCGACGGGCGGGTCCGGGTTCAGGCGGCGGCGATGCTCGCCTTGACGATCTTGTCGGGCGAGCGCGGCGGCTCGCCCTTGTTGATCGTGTCGACCACGTCCATGCCTTCGACGACCTTACCCCAGACGGTGTACTGCTTGTCCAGGAAGCGGGCGTCGTCGAAGCAGATGAAGAACTGCGAGTTCGCCGAGTGCGGGAAGTTGGTGCGCGCCATCGAGCAGGTGCCGCGGGTGTGCGGCTCGGCGTTGAACTCGGCGTTCAGGTCGGGAAGGTCGGAGCCGCCCGAGCCGGTGCCGGTGGGATCGCCGGTCTGCGCCATGAAGCCGTCGATGACGCGGTGGAACGGCACGCCGTCGTAGAAACCCTGGCCGGCGAGCGTCTTGATGCGCTCGACGTGGTTCGGCGCGAGGTCGGAGCGCAGCGCGACGACGACGCGGCCCTTGGTGGTCTCGAGGACGAGGTTTTCGGTGTCGGCCATGTCGGTCTCCAGGTTGTTCAGGGCGGGGGCGCTGCGCCTGGCTGCGGCGCGGCGGGGTGATCGGTGGCCGTCATCCGGGTCGGTTCGCGGTGACCTTCCGGTAGACGAAACGTAGGGCGACGGGACGCCCGGCGATCGCTCGGCCGAGGCCGGGCGTGATCTGGGCCGGCAGGCAACGGTTCAATCCGTCGATCGTCGCATGCACCAGGGTCGGGCGCGTCTTCGGACCGACGCCCCTCGCATACGTGATCCGCGGCGGCCCGAGCAAGCTTCCGTCGCGCCGGAGCGACAGCCGCGCGGTGATCTCGACGTTCGACGCATCCTCGAGGATGGCGGGCGGGCGCCAGCACGCCGCGAGGGCGGGATAGAGCTCGGCCAGGGTGTTCGGGCGCGGAACCGGCTTCACCGCGAGCGGGACGACGATCGTCGCCCGCAACGTCTGCGGCAGGCTCAGCGGATAGCCGGGGCCTTCGCCGTCGAACGCGTAGCCGTAGAACGGCTGGGCGCCCGCGGCGGCGGGCACGAGGGCGACGAGGAGGGTCGCCGACGCGCGGCGCAGGCCCCGCATCGCCGCTTACTTGGCCTTCTCGGCCAGCTGCATCTTGACGATCTTGTCCGGGTTCTGGACCGCGCCGCCGGCGGCGCCGGGCGCCGCCTTCTTGATCTTGTCGACGGCATCCATGCCGTCGGAGACGAGGCCGACCACGGTGTACTGGCCGTTCAGGAAGGAGGCATCGCCGAGACAGATGAAGAACTGCGAGTTGGCCGAGTTCGGATCCGACGAGCGCGCCATGCCGACGGTGCCGCGGCGGAACTGCGCCGAGGAGAACTCGGCCGGGATGTCGGGCAGGCTCGAGCCGCCGGTGCCGTTGCCCTTCGGGTCGCCGGTCTGGGCCATGAAGCCGTCCATCACCCGGTGGAACTTCAGGCCGTTGTAGAAGCCCTGGGCGATCAGCGTCTTGAGCTGCTTGACGTGCTTGGGCGCGATGTCCGGGCGCAGCTCGATCGTGACGCGGCCGTCCTTGGTGTCGAGGTAGACGGTGTTGGCGTCGGCGGCGCGGGCGGCGGAGGCCCCGAGCGTGAGGGAGAGCGCGAGCGCGAAAACGGCGTTGCGGCGGTTCATGGGGATCGTCTCCTTGAGAAGCGTTTGGGGCTCAGCTGCGGCTCGCGAAGCGGGCCGCGAGGCGTTCGGCCACTTGGGCCGGCACGAAGGGCGAGACGTCGCCGCCCATCGCGGCGATCTGCCGGACGAGCGTCGCGGTGATCGGGCGGACCTGGATCGAGGCCGGCAGGAACACGGTCTGGACTTCGGGCGCCATCGCGCCGTTCATGCCGGCAAGCTGCATCTCGTAGTCGAGATCGGTGCCGTCGCGCAGGCCGCGGATGAACAGGCTGGCGCCGCAGCGGCGCGCCGCCGTCACGGCGAGGTCGTCGAAAGTCGCGATCTCCAGCTCCGTCCCCTCGGCGGCGGCGAGCGGCGCGCAGGTCTCGGCGAGCAGCTCGGCCCGCGCCTCGGCAGAGAAGAGCGGGGCCTTGCCGGGATGGACGCCGATCGCGATCACGAGGCGCGGCACCAGCCGACAGGCTTGGCGGACGACGTCGAGATGGCCGTTAGTCACCGGATCGAATGACCCGGCATAGAGCGCGGTGCGGTTCATGCCCGCAACGCCCTAGAGGATTTTCGTGACGAACGGAACCGCCGGCCCCGGCGAATGGACCGCCGGCCGGAAACGCGAGGAAGGGCGGAAGCGTTTCCGCTCCCACCCTTCCGGTCGATCTCGATCGATCCGGGCGACCCGCCGCCCGGCGCAGATCCTAGTACGTGCCGAACTTGTAGTTGATGCCGGCGCGGGCGAGGCTGCCCTCGGTCGAGAGGCGCGAGATGTAGCCGATGCCCGGCGTGCCGGCGGGGCCGACATTGGCGACGAAGAGGTTGCGGCTCCCGAGGTCGTAGCGGAGGTACTCGCCCTTGATCGTGACCGCGCTGGCGCGGAAGAAGTTCAGGAACGACTCGGTCGGCAGCGCGTACTCGATGCCGCCGCCGTAGGCATAGCCGGTCTCCATGCTGGAGCGGCGGGCGGCGTAGGTCACCGGAGCGCCGGTCTGGAACGTGACGGACTGGGTCACGTCGCCGTAGGCGAAGCCGCCGGTGCCGTACACGAACACCCGGTCGAAGGCATAGCCGATGCGGCCGCGCACGGTGCCGAGGTAGTTCAGCTCGGTGCGGTAGCTGTTGGTCAGGACGTTGGGGTTGAAGGCCGGGTTGAAGATCGTCTCGGTGCGGCGGCGCTGCAGGTCGGTGTACTGCGCGTCGGCCTCGATGCCGACGACGATGCCCGAGCCTGGGGTGAACTGGTAGTTGTAGCCAATCTGGCCGCCGCCGGTGAAGCCGTCCTGCGGCAGCGGCACGCTCGAGCGGCGCAGGCCGCGGTCGACGTTGAGCTGCAGCGCGCCGATGCCGGCGGTGCGAACGTTGTCGCGCTCGGAGAAGGCGTAGCCGGCATTCGCGCCGAGGTAGAAGCCGGTCCAAGTGAAGACCGGGACGGGCGTGAACACCGGCGGCGGGGCCCGGCGCGGAAGGTCGGCGGCGCCGGCTGAGGCGGCGAGGGTCGCCGAGGCGACGGCGGCGAGGGCGAAGGACTTCAGCACGGGCGGCATCCGGGGTTGGGGACTGACGTTGCAGACCAGTAACCCCGCCGCCTCACCTTGAATATGACTTCGCGGCAACACTCGGAAACATCGTTAGTCCAGTCGCGACGATGCTTTCGTCAAATGTATACGCTACGTTTATCCCGGAAAAATCATCCCACGCCGGGCATCATTTTTTCTAGCACGCGCAAAAAGCCGGTGCCGAAACCCTGCAGGACGACTGGATCCGCCGCCCTGCAGGGCCTCCGCCTCACGCCGTCTCGTCGATGATCTCGCCGCCTTCGTCCTCGCCAGCGATGTGCTCGACGGAGACGACGCGCTCGTCCTTGGCGGTGTCGAACACGGTCACGCCCTGCGAGGCGCGGCCGACGACGCGGATGTCGTCCACCGGCACGCGGATGAGCTGGCCGGCATTGGTCACCAGCATGATCTGGTCCGCCGCCTCGACCGGGAAGGAGGCGACGAGGTTGCCGTTGCGGGCGTTGACCTCCATCGCCTTGATGCCCTTTCCGCCGCGTCCCGAGGTCCGGTACTCGAACGACGAGGTCCGCTTGCCGTAGCCGCGCTCGGCCAGCGTCAGAACGAACTGCTGGTTGGCGCCCATCTCGGCGTAGCGCTCCTGCGACAGCAGCGGCGCATCGGTGGCGGCCTCCTCGGCATCGGCGTCGCCGGCCTCGGGTGCGGTGTCGCCGATGACGGCGCGCTGCATCTTCAGGAAGCCGACGCGCTCCTCGGGCGTCGCGTCGAAGCTGTTGAGGATCGTCATCGAGATGACGCGATCGCCCTTGCCGAGGCTGATGCCGCGGACGCCGGTGGAATCGCGGCCCTTGAAGACGCGGACGTCCTCGACGGGGAAGCGGATGCACTGGCCGAGCGCGGTGGTCAGCAGCACGTTCTGCTCGGGGCGGCAGATCTCGACGTGGACGATGTGGTCGCCCGGATCGAGCTTCATCGCGATCTTGCCGTTGCGGTTCACCTGCACGAAGTCGGACAGCTTGTTGCGCCGGACGCCGCCGGACGCGGTCGCGAACATCACGTCCAGCGTGTCCCAGGACGATTCGTCCTCGGGCAGCGGCATGATCGTGGTGATGCGCTCGGCCTGGTCCTGCAGCTGCAGAATGTTGACGAGCGCCTTGCCGCGGGCGTTCGGCGCCGCCATCGGCAGGCGCCAGACCTTCTCCTTGTAGGCCTGGCCCTGGCTGGAGAAGAAGAGCACCGGCGTATGCGTGCTCGCCACGAACAGGCGGGTGACGAAATCCTCCTCGCGGGTGGACATGCCGGAGCGGCCCTTGCCGCCGCGACGCTGGGCCCGGTAGGTCGAGAGCGGCACGCGCTTGACGTAGCCGGCATGGGACACAGTGACGACCATGTCCTCGCGCTGGATCAGGTCCTCGTCGTCGACGCTCGAATCGTAGTCGAGGATCACCGTCCGCCGCGGAGTCGCGAACTGGGTCCGCACCTCGGCGAACTCGTCCTTGACGATGGTCTGGATGCGCTGGCGCGAGCGCAGGATGTCGAGGTAGTCGGCGATCTCGTCGGCGAGCGACTTCAGCTCGTCGCCGACCTCGTCGCGGCCGAGCGCGGTCAGGCGCTGCAGGCGCAGGTCGAGGATCGCGCGGGCCTGCACCTCCGAGAGGCGGTAGGTGCCGTCGTCCGCCACCCGGTGGCGCGGGTCGTCGACCAGGGCGATCAGCGGGGCGATGTCGTGGGCCGGCCAGTCGCGGGCCATCAGCGCCTCGCGCGCCGAGTTCGGGTCGGGCGAGGTGCGGATCAGCCGGATCACCTCGTCGATGTTGGCGACCGCGATCGCGAGGCCGCACAGCACGTGGGCGCGCTCGCGCGCCTTGTTCAGCAGGAACTTGGTGCGGCGGGAGACGACCTCCTCGCGGAAGTCGATGAAGGCCTGGAGCAGGTCCTTCAGGTTCATCAGCTCGGGGCGGCCGCCGTTCAGCGCCACCATGTTGCAGCCGAACGAGGATTGCAGCGGCGTGAAGCGGTAGAGCTGGTTCAGCACCACCTCCGCCATCGCGTCGCGCTTGATCTCGACGACGATGCGCATGCCGTCGCGGTCGGACTCGTCGCGCAGGTCCGAGATGCCCTCGACGCGCTTCTCCTTGACCAGCTCGGCAATCTTCTCGACCAGCGTGGCCTTGTTCACCTGGTACGGGATCTCGGTGAAGATCAGCGCCTCGCGCTCCTTGCGAAGCTCCTCGACGTGGGACTTCGCCCGCATGATGATCGAGCCGCGGCCGGTGGCGTAGGCCTGGCGGGTGCCGGCGCGACCGAGAATCGCCCCGCCGGTCGGGAAGTCCGGGCCGGGCACGATCTCGGTGAGCTGCTCGACCGTCAGCCCCGGATCGTCGATCAGCGCGATGCAGGCGTCGATCAGCTCGCCGAGATTGTGCGGCGGGATGTTGGTCGCCATGCCGACGGCGATGCCGCCGGCGCCGTTGACGAGCAGGTTCGGGAACCGCGCCGGCAGGACCGACGGCTCCTCGCGCGACTCGTCGTAGTTCGGCTGGAAGTCGACGGTGTTCTTGTCGATGTCGGCGAGCAGCGCGGTCGCCGGCTTGGCGAGCCGCGATTCGGTGTAGCGCATCGCCGCCGCGGGATCGCCGTCGACCGAGCCGAAGTTGCCCTGGCCGTCGATGAGCATCAGCCGCATCGAGAAGTCCTGCGCCATGCGGACCAAGGCGTCGTAGATCGATTGGTCGCCGTGCGGGTGGTAGAGGCCGATCACGTCGCCGACGATGCGGGCCGACTTGACGTATTTGCGCTCCGGCAGGTGCCCGCTCTCGTAGGCGGCGAACAGGATGCGCCGGTGCACCGGCTTGAGGCCGTCGCGCGCATCCGGCAGCGCCCGGCTCACGATCACGCTCATCGCGTAGTCGAGGTAGGACCGGCGCATCTCGTCGGTGATGGAGACGGGCTTGATGTCGCTGGCGGGCGGCGGCGTGCCGGCCCCTGTCTCGTCGTTGTCGGCCAAGGGCTTTTATCCGTGTGGCGAAGGCCCCGCGTCCGGGGCCGTTGTCAGGTGCATCCCACGCCGAAGCGCCGCGCGCGGCGCGACGTGGGGGAAGACGAATGATATCAGACGGTTAATTATTCCTCCCGTCGCACCGGCGCAAGCACCCGATCCCGGCCCGTCCGCCGCCTTTTTCGCGACCGCGAGCGACGCCTGCAACCGC
This sequence comes from Methylobacterium sp. WL6, assembly GCF_008040095.1. Classification (NCBI taxonomy): domain Bacteria; kingdom Pseudomonadati; phylum Pseudomonadota; class Alphaproteobacteria; order Hyphomicrobiales; family Methylobacteriaceae; genus Methylobacterium; species Methylobacterium sp. WL6. The sequence continues at coordinate 9,016 of NZ_VRVH01000032.1, forward strand.
AGGATCCCCGCGCGTTCCCGCCTTGCGCCGGCTCCGGCCAAGCTCGCGCCCGAATGCCGCCGCGCGATCGGCAGGGTTTGGGTGCGGTGCGGGGAACAAGAGCTGGGCCGACCGCTTCTGTGACAGACGTGGCTGTTCACGCCCGGCACCGTTCCGGGGATCGCCCCCGCGCGATCCGGACCGACCCGTGAGCCCCGAACGATGAGGATTATGGCCCGATGCGGCGCACGCACAACATGGCCTTCGGCGCCGAGATCGCGGACCAAGGCGTCCGCTTCGCGCTCTGGGCCCCGACGGCACGGGACGTCGTGCTGGTGGTCGACGGGACGGATCACGCACTTCCGGATGCCGGCGAGGGCTGGCGCCGAACGACCGTCCCCGGGGTCGCGGCCGGCGCCCGCTACGGCTTCCGCGTCGACGGCGACCTCGTGGTGCCCGATCCCGCCTCGCGCTTCCAGCCGGACGACGTGTCGGGCCTGTCCGAGGTGATCGACCCGGCCGCCTTCGCCTGGAGCGACGACGCGTGGAAGGGCCGCCCGTTCGAGGAGGCGGTGATCTACGAGACGCATGTCGGCACCGCGACGCCGGAGGGCACCTATGCCGGGCTGCAGAAGCGGCTGGCGGACCTGAAGGCGCTCGGCGTCACCGCCATCGAGCTGCTGCCGCTCGCCGACTTCAAGGGCACCCGCAATTGGGGCTACGACGGGGTGCTGCCCTACGCGCCGGACGCCGCCTACGGCCGTCCCGACGACCTCAAGCGCCTGATCGACGCCGCGCACGGGCTCGGGCTGATGGTCTACCTCGACGCGGTCTACAATCACTTCGGGCCGGCCGGGAACTATCTCCACGCCTACGCCAAGACCTTCTTCACCGAGCGGCACCAGACCCCGTGGGGCGCGGGCATCAACTTCGACGGCAAGGAGAGCGGCCACACCGTGCGGCAGTTCTTCATTCAGAACACGCTGTACTGGCTCGAGGAATACCATTTCGACGGCATCCGCTTCGACGCCGTCCACGCGATCCTCGACGATTCGCCGACGCACTTCCTGGCCGAGCTCGGAAAGACGGTCCGCGCGGCATTCCCCGATCGCCAGATCCATCTCATGCTCGAGAACGAGGCCAACCAGGCCAAATGGCTCGAGCGCGACGGCTCGGGCAAGCCGCTCCAGCACGACGCCCAGTGGGCCGACGACCTGCACCATTGCTGGCACGTGCTGCTGACCGGCGAGGATTCCGGCTACTACGAGAGCTTCAGCGACAAGCCGATCGAGCGACTGGCGCGCTGCCTGTCGGAGGGGTTCGCCTATCAGGGCGAGCCGTTCAAGACGCTGGGCGACCATCCGCGCGGCGAGCCCTCGGCCCACCTGCCGCCGACCGCGTTCGTGACGTTCCTGCAGAACCACGACCAAGTCGGCAACCGCGCGCTCGGCGAGCGCCTAAGCCAGCTCGCCGATCCGAAGAAGCTCGATCTGGCGCGCGCCGGGCTCCTGCTCAGCCCGCAGATTCCGATGCTGTGGATGGGCGAGGAATGGTCGGCCTCGACGCCGTTCCTGTTCTTCGTCGATTTCGCGCCCGACGCGGAGCTGAACAAGGCCGTCCGGGAAGGGCGCCGCAAGGAGTTCAAGAGCTTCGCGGCCTTCGCCGACGACACGTCGGTGATCCCGGATCCGACGGAGGCCGAGACCTTCGAAGCGTCGAAGCTCGACTGGTCCGAGCGCGAGCGCTCGCCGCACCGGGAGGTGCTGGCCGAGACCACCCGGCTCTTGGCCCTGCGCCGGGACGTGGTGGTGCCGCTCGCCAAGTCCGGCTATCGCAACGCGAAGGCGGTCCTTCCCCGCGCCGACGTGGTCGACTGCACCTGGTCCTACGCGGGCGGGACCCTGCGGTTCGTCGCCAATGTCGGCGATGCGCCGTTCTCCGTCGAGGCCGGCGACGACACGCCGGTCTGGACCAATGCGCCGGACGGCACCGGTGCGACTCTGCCCGCCTGGACGGGTGTATTTCTGACGAAAGCGGCCCGATGAGCAGTGCACTGCAACGCCTTGCCGACCTCGCAGGCATCGCCGACGGCTACGTCGACGCCTTCGGCAAGCCGGTCGAGACCGCGCTCGAAGTCCGCCGCGGCATGCTCGCGGCGCTCGGCTTCGCGGTCGGCACCGACGAGGAGATCGCCCGAAGCCTCGGCGAGGTCGAGGTTCTGCGCAACGGCCTGATCCCGCCGCTGCTGCCGGTCGAGGCGCGCCGCGCGGTGCGCGTTCCGGTGCGCGGGGAGGGGACGGCGGTCTGGCGCCTCGTCGACGAGCGCGGCAACGCCCGCGAGGGCCGGGCAACCCTGTCCAGCGATACCGCCGGGTTCGAGCTGCCGCCGCTGACGCCGGGCTACCATCACCTCGCCGTCACCCTCGGCGACCGGACTGCGGAAGCCTGGATCATCTCGGCGCCGCAGCGCTGCTGGCGTCCGCGCGCCTATGCCGACGAGGGCGCCAGCGATTGGGGTCTCGCGGCCCAGCTCTACGGCCTGCGTTCCGACACCAACCTCGGCATCGGCACCTATGCCGACGCGGGTCAGGCGGCGCGCGATGCGGGCCTGCGCGGTGCATCGTTTCTCGGCCTCAGCCCGGTGCACGCCCTGTTTGCCGCCGACCGGACCAAGATCTCGCCCTACTCGCCGTCCTCGCGCCTGTTCCTCGACACGCTGTTCATCGCGCCGACGAGCATGCCGGGCTTCGTCGGCTCGCGGGCGGAAAAGCGTCTCGCCGAGATGGCGCCCCGCGTCGAAGCGTTGCGCGCCGCCGCCCTGGTCGACCACCAGGGCGTGTGGGACGTGCTCTCGCCGGTGCTGCAGGACTTCTGGGCGGAGTCGGATGCGAGCCGGGGCGCGGATGCGGGCTTCACGGCCTTCCGGGAGGAGGGCGGCGAGGATCTTCAATCGCACGCCACGTTCGAGGCCTTGTCCGAGCACTTCAAGGGGCGGGGCGCCCAGTGGCTCGGCGACTGGCCGGAGGAATTCCGGCGCGCCGGAACGGACGCCGTCGCGGCCTTCGCCGACGAGCACCGCGACGCGGTGTCGTATCACGCCTGGCTCCAGTACCTCGCCGACCGGCAGCTCGCAGACGCCTCCGAGCGGGCGCTCGCGACCGGCATGCGCATCGGCCTCTACCGCGACCTCGCCGTCGGCGCAGACCGTGGCGGCTCGGAGATCTGGTCGCATCCCGAGCGCTTCGCCGACCGCGTCTCGATCGGCGCACCGCCGGACCTGCTCGCGCCCAAGGGCCAGGATTGGGGACTGCCGGCCTTCGATCCGCTCGAGATGGAGCGCGACGGGCTCGCCGCCTTCCGGGCGCTGGTGCGCGCCAACATGCGCCATGCCGGCGCGATCCGCATCGACCACGCCTTCCAGCTCGCCCGCCTGTTCCTGATCCCGCTCGGCGGCGGCGCGAAGGACGGCGCCTACGTGGCGATGCCGTTCGAGCCGATGATCGCGGTGCTGCGCCTGGAGAGCCATCGCAACAAGTGCCTCGTCATCGCCGAGGATCTCGGCACCGCACCGGAAGGCTTCTCGGACGCGCTGATGCAGGCCGGCATCCTCAGCTACCGGATCTTGGCGTTCGAGCGTGAGCAGGACGGGCGGTTCAAGGCGCCCGAGGCCTATCCCCGCGACGCGCTGACCGCGATCACCACGCACGACCTGCCGACCTTCGTCGGCTGGTGGCGCGGGGTCGACACCGACACGCGCCAGTCCCTCGGCCTCTACGACGCCGAGCGGGCCGAGGCGGAGCGCAACGAGCGCGTCACCGAGCGCCGGCGCCTGTCCGAGGCGCTGGCCGCGCAGCAGCTCATCGTCGGCGCCGAGCCGCCGGACGCGGCCCCGTTCGAGGCGGCGGCGCGCTACCTCGCCCGCGCTCCGTCGATGCTGACCGCGGTGCAGTACGAGGACGTCGTCTCCGAGCTGAGCCAGGCCAACGTGCCGGGCTCGACCGAGGGCTACCCGAACTGGCGGCGCAAGCTCGACCGCGACCTCGCCGCCATCGCCGCGCCGGGCGGCCCGCTGGCGAAGCTCGCCGCCGCCCTGTCGGCCGAGGATCGCGGCCCACGCTCCGGTGCCGCCCGCCTCGCGACCGCCCCGCCGCGCGCGACCTACCGCCTGCAGTTCCACAAGGACTTCACCTTCGCCGACGCGGAGAAGATCGTCCCGTACCTAGCGAAGCTCGGGATCAGCCACGTCTACGCCTCGCCGCTGCAGAAGGCCCGGCCCGGCTCGACCCACGGCTACGACATCGTCGACCACGGCGCGATCAACCCTGAGCTCGGCGGCGAGGCCGGCTTCGTGCGCCTGTCCGACGCGCTGCGGGCGCACGGGCTGAAGCTGCTGCTCGACATCGTCCCCAACCACATGGGCGTTGGCGGCGCCGACAACCCGTGGTGGCTGTCCGTGCTCGAATGGGGCGCGCTCTCGCCCTTCGGCCATGCCTTCGACATCGATTGGGAACGCCTGGGCGCCAACCGCAACCTGGTGATCCCCTTCCTCGGCGAGCGCTACGGCGAGGCGCTGGAGAACGGGAACCTCGAGCTCAAGTTCGACGCGGTCGCCGGGGCCTTCAGCGTCTGGCACTACGAGCACCAGTTCCCGATCCGCCCGCTGAACTACCCGACCATCCTCAATCGGGTGCTGGCGGCGCTCGGCGACGTGGACGAGGAGGCGCAGGGCGAGCTGCTCGCCATCTCCGAGCGCCTGCGCACCATGGGCGCCGAGACCGACGCGAAGCGCCGCGTCGCCTTCCCGGAGGAGGCGGAAGGGCTCAAGCAGCGGCTCGCCGCCGTCTGCGCCGCATCGCCTGAGATCCGAGCTGCGATCGACCGCAGCCTGAAGCTGCTCAACGGCTTCAAGGGCCGCCCAGACAGCTTCGGCCCGCTGCACCGGCTCCTGGAGAGCCAGGCCTATCGCCTCGCTCATTGGCGCGTCGCGTCGAGCGACATCAACTACCGGCGCTTCTTCGACGTGAACTCGCTGGCGGGCCTGCGCGTCGAGCTGAACGACATCTTCCACCGCTCGCACGAGACCGTGTTCCGGCACGTCCGCGAGGGGCGGATCGACGGTCTGCGCATCGACCACATCGACGGTTTGGCCGACCCGCAGGGCTATGCGCGGGCGCTGCAGGCGGCCGTCGGACCGGGCTTCTACGTCGTGGTCGAGAAGATCCTGGAGCCGGGCGAGAAGCTTCGGCCGTGGCCGGTCGCCGGCACCACCGGCTACGACGTGCTGAACCACCTCGACGGCATCCTCGTCGACCAGGGCAAGCGCGGCAAGATCAAGCGGCTCTACGAGTGGGCCACCGGCTTCGACGAGCCCTACGGCTTCCAGCTTCGCGCCGCGAAGGCCGAGATCCTCGAGATCAGCTTCGCCAGCGAGCTCGAGGTGCTGACCACCGACCTCAAGGAGATCGCCGATGCCGACCGGCGCACGCGCGACTTCTCGGTCAACGCGATCCGCCGGGCGCTCATCGAGATCATCGCGCGGTTCCCGACCTATCGCAGCTACCTGCCGCCGGACCTCGACGAGAGCGATGTCGAGGCCGAGGACGTTCGACTGATCGAGGGCGCGGTCGCCAAGGCCAAGCGCTGGTCGGCGCTGCCGGACCGCTCGGTCCACGACTTCGCGGCCGCCGCGCTCATCGGCCGGATCGAGACCTCCGGGCCCGGACGGCCGGACCCGATCGTGATCCTGCGGTTCCGCCGCCGCTTCCAGCAGCTCACCGGCCCGGTGATGGCCAAGAGCCTGGAGGACACGCTGTTCTACCGCTACGCGATGCTGCTCGGCCTCAACGAGGTCGGCGGCGATCCGGGCGAGTACGGCCTCGACGCGGAGCACTTTCACGCGCTCCAGGCGGCGCGTGCCCGCGACTGGCCGAACGCGATGATCACGACGGCGACCCACGACACCAAGCGCGGCGAGGACGCGCGCTCGCGCCTGCTCGCCCTGTCCGAGCTGCCGGAGGAATGGGCCCGCGCCTGGGACCTATGGCGCACGATTGCCGTCCCGCACCTGACGACCATTGACGACGAGCCGGCGCCGGACGCCAACGACCAGTGGATGTTCTTCCAGGCCATCCTCGGGGCGTGGCCGCTCGAGCTGCTCGATGCCGACGAGCCGAACGCCATCGAGGATTTCCGCAAGCGCCTGACCGCCTACAGCGAGAAGGCGATGCGCGAGGGCAAGCGCAGGTCGAGCTGGGTCAACGTCGACGAAGCCTACGAGGGTGCGGTCGCCAAGCTGTTCGAGGCGCTGATCGCGCCGGGGTCCGAGTTCCTGGCCAAGCTGCGGCCGTTCGCCCGGCGCCTCGCCCATCTCGGGATGATCGCCGGCCTCGGCCGCACGGTCCTCAAATGCACGCTGCCCGGCCTGCCGGACGTGTACCAGGGCACCGAGTTCTGGGACTTCTCGTTCGTCGATCCCGACAACCGCCGGCCGGTGAACTACGCGGCGATGGAACGCGCTCTTGCGGACCAGGGGGTGCTGCCCGAACTGCTGGCGCATTGGCCGGACGGGCGGGTGAAGCAGGCGACGCTGACGCGTCTGCTCGCAGACCGCGCCGCGCGGCCGGCCTTCTACGCCGAGGCCGACTACCGGGCGATCGAGGCGACGGGGCCGCGTGCGGACAACGTCGTCGCCTACCTTCGCTCCGACGCGAGCGCGGACGGCGACATCTTCGTCGCGGTCCCGCGACTGGTCGCCGGACTGGTCACGGACGCCACCTGGTCGGGGGCGGGGTTCGCCGGCACGACGGTCGATCTCGGCGCGGGCACATCCTGGCACGACATCGTCACGGGGGCCGGCTACGACGGCTCCGCCGATCTCGGAGCGTTGTTCTCCGCGCTGCCCTACGCCGTCCTCCGGCGCCGGGCGTGATCCGAGCGTGCCGCGCTGCATCCGCGGGCACGGCACGCACCCGGCATTCGGGCGTTAGTCGATGACGCCATCCAACAACTCGAGGCCAGCATGAACGCACCGACCACCGCATCGAGGAATGCCGCAGCGGATGGGGCCGCCCCCGTCGCGCCGCCGGCCGGCCTCGCGACGCGGGCCTCGGACGCGCGCATCCAGGGGCCGCGGATCTACAACCTGTTCCCGCTCCTCGTCGGGCGGGTCTCGGACTGGACGGCCGAGCTGCCGCGGATCGCCGCCCTCGGCTTCGATTGGGTCTACCTGAACCCGTTCCACGCCACCGGCGGCTCGGGCAGCCTCTACGCCGTCGCCGACCCCGAGCGGCTGGACGATCGCTTCCGCGACCAGGACGGCACCTCCGACGACGATCAGATCCGGTGCTTCTGCGCGGCGGCCGAGGCCATCGGCCTCTCGGTGATGACCGACCTCGTCATCAACCACACCGCCAACGACGGCCGCCTCGCCCGCGACAGGCCGGACCTGTTCGTGAAGGAGGCCGACGGCTCGATCGCCAGCCCGGCGGCGGTCGATCCCGACGATCCGTCGATCCGCACCGTCTGGGGCGATCTCGCCGAGCTCGATTACCATTCGGAGGGCCCGCGCAGCGAGCTGACCCGGATTTGGGACGCCTACATTGCCCATCTCCAGAGCCTCGGCGTCGCCGGCTTCCGCTGCGATGCGGCCTACAAGGTCCCGCCGGAGACGTGGCGCGCGCTGATCGGGCAGGCGAAGGCGCGCGAGGCCAGTTGCCTGTTCGCCGCCGAGACCCTGGGCTGCACCTTCGAGGAGGCGAAGGCCACCGCCGGCGCCGGGTTCGACTACCTCTTTAACTCGTTCGCGTGGTGGGACCTGAAGAAGCCCTGGGCGCTGGAGCAGTACGAGCGCCTGCGCGTCATCGCCCCCTCGATCGCGTTCCCCGAGAACCACGACATGCCGCGGCTCGCGGCCAAGGTGTCGGGCGGCCCGGAGGCCGTCGCCGCGCAGCTGCGCAGCCGCTACGCCCTCGCCGCGTTCTACTCGGCCGGCGTCCTGATGCCGATCGGCTACGAGTGGGGTTATCGCCGCGCGGTCCACGTCGTCGACACGACGCCGGCCGACCGCGAATCCGAGACCGGGATCGACATCTCGGCCTATGTCGCCGCGATCAACGCCCTGCGCGCCGAGCTTCCGGCCGCCAACGTCGAGGGCGCGCAGGCCCGGATCTCCGCGCCGGACGCCGATTTCGTCGCGCTCGCCCGCTACGATTCCGGCCATCCGGCCTCCGCCCGGCACGCCGTCATCCTGCTCTTCAACCCGACCGACAAGCCGGTGCCGGTCGATGCCGGGGCGCTGATCACCCGGACGGGCGGCCAGCTCGGGCCGTTCGTCGACCGCACGCCGGAAGCCGAGCCGATCGCCTTCCATCCCGGCAGCGCCATCGACCTGGCGCCGGGCGAGCTGCGCATCATCAGCGCCGTCGCGGCGGCCGTGACCAAGCTGCCGAGCCGCGGAACGCCGGACGGCACCGGCCGCGTCGTGATCGAGGCGGTGACGCCGGAACTCGACGGCGGCCGCTCTCCGGTCAAGCGCGTCGTCGGCGAGAACCTGCGGATCGAGGCCGACATCTTCTCGGACGGTCACGAGATCCTGAACGCGGCGATCCTGTCGCGCGTCGTCGGCGCGAGCGAATGGCGCCGGGACCCGATGGTCTTCGTCGACAACGACCGCTGGGCCGGGCAATTCCCGCTCGAGAAGAACGCCCGCTACGAGTTCACCATCGAGGGCTGGCGCGACGGATTCTCGTCCTGGATGCGCGATACGCTGAAGAAGCGCGACGCCGGCGTCGACGTCTGCCTCGAGACGATCGAGGGCGTCACCCTGGTCCAGACCGCGGCGGACCTCGCCGAGGGGCGCGACAAGGAGCGGTTGCAGGCGCTCGTCGCCGCGCTCGGCGCCGAGGAGACCGGCTCGGCCGCCCAGCTCGACCGCATCCTCGTGCCCGACGCGGCGAGCCTCGTCCGCCGCAACGCGGAGCGGGTGAACGCCTCGCGCTACCCCGTGACGGCGCAGGTGATCGCCGATCGGCTCGCGGCCCGGTTCTCGGCCTGGTACGAGATCTTCCCGCGCTCGCAGTCGATGGACGTGAATCGCCACGGCACCTTCGACGACGTGATCCGCCGCCTGCCGGAGATCCGCGAGCTCGGCTTCGACGTGCTGTACTTCACGCCGATCCACCCCGTCGGGCGCACCAACCGCAAGGGCAAGAACAACACCCTGAAGGCGCTGCCGGGCGACGTCGGCTCGGTCTACGCGGTCGGCACCGAGGAGGGCGGCCACGAGGCGGTCCATCCCGAACTCGGAACGCTGGCCGACTTCGAGCGCCTGGTCGCGGCGAGCCACGCCCACGGCATGGAGGTGGCGCTCGACTTCGCGATCCAGTGCTCGCCCGACCATCCTTGGATCAAGAACCATCCCGAGTGGTTCGAGTGGCGCCCGGACGGGACGCTGAAGTTCGCCGAGAACCCGCCGAAGAAGTACGAGGACATCTCCAACGTGCACTTCTACGGCGGCGCGCTGCCGTCGCTGTGGATCGAGCTGCGCGACATCCTGCTCGGCTGGTGCAGCCGCGGCGTGCGCATCTTCCGGGTCGACAACCCGCACACCAAGCCGATCCCGTTCTGGGAATGGGTGATCGCGGAGGTGAACGGGCGCTATCCGGACGCGCTCTTCCTCGCCGAAGCCTTCACCCGGCCGAAGATGATGAAGAAGCTCGCCAAGGCCGGCTACCAGCAGAGCTACACCTACTTCACCTGGCGCAACACCAAGGCCGAGTTGACCGAGTACGCGACCGAGCTTGCGGGCGAGATGGGCGAGTACTATCGGCCGAACTTCTTTGCCAACACGCCCGACATCAACCCGCATTACCTTCAGACGAGCGGCCGCGCCGGCTTCGTCGTGCGGGCGACGCTGGCCGCGACCCTGTCGTCGGTCTACGGCATCTACAACGGCTACGAGATGTGCGAGGCGGCGCCCTATCCCGGCAAGGAGGAGTACCTCAACTCCGAGAAGTACGAGCTGAAGGCCTGGGACTACGACCGACCCGGCAACATCCGCGAGCACATCATCAAGCTCAACCACATCCGTCGCGAGAACCCCGCGCTCTGGGATTTCCGCAACGTCGTGTTCACGGCGGCCTACAACGACAGCATCATCGCCTACGCCAAGACGACGCCCGACCGCGACAACTGCGTGTTCGTGATGGTCAACCTCGATCCCAAGAACCGCCAGGAATGCACCTACGAGGTGCCGCTCTGGCTGCTCGGCGAGGGCGACGGCGGGGCGGTCGCCGTCGAGGACCTGCTCGACGGCTACACGTTCGAGCTGCGCGGCAAGTCGCACCGCATCGCCCTCGATCCCGTCGAGCGCTCGTGCATCATCTGGCGGCTCAGCCGGCCGAAGCGGGTTGCGGGCTGAGGCTGCCCGTGTGAACAGAAATCCAGCGCGATCGGCCCGGTCGGTCGCGCTGTCGCCACCATCCTGCGGTTCTACAGCCGCACACCGATCACGCGACGATCATCCTCGCGCGGGACCGGCACCACCGCCCCTGAATCCGACGTGCGAGGCAACGACGCGATGATCGATCGCAGCGATCCGCAATGGTACCGTGACGCCATCATCTACCAGATCCACGTCAAGTCGTTCTTCGACTCGAACAACGACGGGATCGGGGATTTCGAGGGCCTTACCCAGCGGCTGGATTATGTCCGAGACCTCGGCGTCACCGCCATCTGGCTGATGCCGTTCTATCCGTCCCCGCTGCGCGACGACGGCTACGACATCGCCGACTACGAGGAGGTCAACCCGTCCTACGGGACGATGGCCGACTTCCGGCGCTTCGTGGACGCCGCGCACGAGCGCGGCCTGCGGGTGATCACCGAGCTGGTCATCAACCACACCTCGGACCAGCATCCGTGGTTCCAGCGCGCCCGCGAGGCGCCGGCCGGATCGCCCGAGCGCGACTTCTACGTGTGGTCGGACACCGACACGCCGTATTCGGACACGCGGATCATCTTCCTCGACACCGAGACCTCGAACTGGACCTGGGACCCGGTCGCCAAGCAGTATTTCTGGCACCGCTTCTACAGCCACCAGCCCGACCTGAACTTCGACAACCCGAAGGTGCTGGAAGCGGTCATCGAGACGATGCGCTACTGGCTCGACATGGGCGTCGACGGCCTGCGCCTCGACGCGATCCCGTACCTGATCGAGCGTGACGGCACGAACTGCGAGAACCTGCCCGAGACCCACACGGTCATCAAGGCGATCCGCGCGGCGCTGGATGCGAGCTATCCCGACCGGATGCTGCTGGCGGAAGCCAACCAGTGGCCGGAGGAGACCGCGCAGTATTTCGGCGACGGCGACGAATGCCACATGGCGTTCCACTTCCCGCTGATGCCGCGCATGTACATGGCGATCGCCCGCGAGGACCGGCACCCGATCACCGACATCATGCGCCAGACGCCCGAGATCCCGGAAGGGTGCCAGTGGGCGATCTTCCTGCGCAACCACGACGAGTTGACGCTCGAGATGGTGACGGCGGAGGAGCGCGACTACCTGTGGTCGTTCTACGCGGCCGAGCGCCGCGCCCGCATCAACCTCGGCATCCGCCGCCGGCTCGCGCCGCTGCTCGAGAACGACCGGCGCAAGATCGAGCTGATGAAGTCCCTCGTGCTGTCGATGCCCGGCACGCCGGTGCTGTACTACGGCGACGAGATCGGCATGGGCGACAACATCTACCTCGGCGATCGCGACGGCGTGCGCACGCCGATGCAATGGTCGCCCGATCGCAACGGCGGCTTCTCGCGGGCCAACCCGCAGCGGTTGTTCCTGCCGGCGATCCAGGACCCGATCTACGGCTTCGACGCCCTCAACGTCGAGGCGCAGACGCAGTCGCAGACCAGCCTGCTGAACTGGACGCGGCGGATGATCGCCATTCGCAACAACAGCACCGCGTTGGGCCGCGGCTCGATGCAGTTCCTGTATCCGTCGAACCGCAAGGTGCTCGCCTGGATCCGCGAGTTCGAGGGCGAGCGCGTGCTCTGCGTCGCCAACCTGTCGCGGGCGCCGCAGGCGGTGCAGCTCGACCTGTCCGAGCTGCGCAGCGCCGTGCCGATCGAGCTCACCGGCGGAACCGAGTTCCCGCCGATCGGCGAGCTGCCCTACCTGCTCACCCTGCCATCCTACGGCTTCTACTGGTTCTCGCTGTCGTCGGCGAACACCGGCACGATCGGGCCGATGAAGGAGGCGCCCGAGCTGTTCACGCTGGTGCTCACCGGCGGCATCGAGAGCCTGATGGCCGGTCGCGAGCGCCTCGCCTTCGAGCGCACGGTGATCCCGCCCTTCATCGCCAGCCGGCGCTGGTTCGGTGCCAAGGGCTCGCGGATCAAGAGCGTGCAGGTCGTCGACTGCGCGACCGTGAAGGAGGCCGGCGGCGAAGCCCGCTTCCTGCTGCCGCGCCTCGACGTCCAGCTCTCCAACGGCGAGCGCCAGCAATACTTCGTCCCCGTCGGCGTCGACGAGGGGCGCGAGGACGAGACCCTGCTCGAATTCGCCGTGGCGCGCGTGCGCCGCGGCCCGCGCACCGGCCTGCTCTACGGCGCGGCGGCCTCGCCGGACTTCGCGATCTGCCTCGCCGAGGGGATGCGCGACGGCCGCGAGATCCCGACCGAGGGCGGCAAGCTCGTGTTCTCCTCGACCTCGGCCTTCGACCACAGCGTGCCGTTCGAGGCGAGCGACGTCCGCCGGCTCTCGGCGGAGCAGAGCAACACCTCGATCGCCATCGGCGCGAAGATGATGCTCAAGCTGCTGCGCCGCCTGCAGCCGGGCACGCACCCGGAAGTCGAGGTCGGGCGCTTCCTCACCGAGGAGGCCAAGTTCCCGAACACGCCGGCGCTGCTCGGCACCCTCGAGCACGTCGCCGAGGACGGCACGCGCACGGCGCTCGCCGTGCTGCAGAGCTTCGTCCTCAACCAGGGCGACGCCTGGACGGTGATGCTCGAAGGCCTGCGCCGCGATTTCGAGACCGTGGTGCTGGCCCCCGAGAGCGAGGCGCCGACGCCGGCGGAGGCGTTCCACGATCACCTGCGCTGGGCCGACCTGCTCGGGCGGCGGACCGCCGAGATGCACAATGCCTTCGCGATCGAGACCGGCGACGCGGCCTTCGCGGCCGAGCCCTTCACCGCCGACGACCTGGCGGTGCTCGGCGCCGATGCCCGGCACCAGGCCGATCGGGCCTTCCGCGGCCTGAAGGCGATCGCGGAGCGCGGGCTCGATGCGGGCCGCCCGTCGAGCGTCGCGCTCGCCGGGCGTCGTGCCGAGGTCGATGCCCTGATCGCGTCGCTGACCCGTGACCCGCCGAAGGGCGCGTTCAAGACGCGGATCCACGGCGACTACCATCTCGGGCAGGTGCTGGTGTCGAGCGGCGACCTGGTGCTGGTCGACTTCGAGGGCGAGCCCTCGCGTCCGGCCGACGAGCGCCGGGCGAAGTCGACGCCGCTGCGCGACGTGGCGGGCATGCTGCGCTCGTTCGCCTACGGCGCCGAGACGGTGACCCGCGAGATCGCCGGCCGCTTCGCGGATTCGGAGGATCGGGCGCGCACCGCCGCCTTCGCGTGGCGTGGCATGATCGATGCGGCGTTCCTGAAGGGCTACGAGACCGCGGTCTCGGAAAGCCGCGCCGCCGTGACCGACCCCGAGACGCATGGCCGGCTGCTTCGCCTCTGCCTGCTGACCAAGGCGCTCTACGAGGTCGATTACGAGGCCAACAACCGCCCCGACTGGATCGAAATCCCCGCCCGTGGGGTTCTGACCATTCTGGAGGACGCCAAGGCGTCCTGATCCCATGCGCGTGCCGACGGGGCAAGAACGGCTTCGTCGGCGCGCGCGGAGACTGACCGGCCTGAAGCCGTCCGACCTTCTCGGACGCCGCTTCGGTCACCCGAGAGAGGCACCTGAATGACGGCCATCGACCAGACCTTCGCGACCCGCACCGATCCGTCGGACACGAACCCGGTCTCGAATGTCGCCCCGTCCGGCTCCGCGCAGGCGGGCACGACGCACAGCGTGCATCCCGATGCGATCGCGGCGGTGATGGCGGCCAACCACGGCGACGCGTTCAGCGTGCTCGGCCCGCATCAGGTCGGGCCCGGAGCCTGGGAGGTCCGAGCCGTGCTGCCGGAGGCGAAGTCCGCCGCGCTCATCGTCGGCGGCGAGGCGGTGCCGTTCGAGCGGCGCCACCCGGACGGGTTCTGGGTCGCCAAGGTCGAGAGCCAGGGCCGGCCGCTCTACGAGATCGAGGTCGAGACCTGGGACGGGGCCAAGCGCCGCCGTCACGACCCCTACGGCTTCGGCTCGTCGCTGGAGCAGCACGACGTCGACACCCTGCGCGAGATCGGGACCAACCTCGTCTACAAGATCCTCGGCGCGCAGCTCGGCTGCCTCGATGGCATCGACGGCTTCCGCTTCGCGGTGTGGGCGCCGAACGCCCGGCGCGTCAGCGTCGTCGGCGACTTCAACGAGTGGGACGGCCGCCGCCATCCGATGCGCCTTTGGCAGAACGGCGGCCTGTGGGAGCTGTTCGTGCCCGGCCTCAAGGCCGGTCAGCACTACAAGTTCGAGATCCGCGGCCCGGACGGCGCGCTGCTGCCGCTGAAGGCCGACCCGGTCGCCTTCGCCGCGCAGCACCCGCCGGAGACGGCCTCCGTGCTGCAGGGCACCAGCGAGCCCGCCTGGCACGACAAGCAGTGGATGGCGACCCGCGGCGACAAGGACCCGCGCCACGCCCCGATCTCGATCTACGAGGTGCATCTCGGCTCGTGGGCGCGCGTGCCCGACGAGGGCAACCGCTACCTGACCTACAAGGAGATGGGCGAGCGCCTGATCCCGTACGTCAAGGAGATGGGCTTCACCCATATCGAGATGCTGCCGATCACTGAGTTCCCGTTCGACGGCTCCTGGGGCTACCAGCCGGTCTCCCTGTTCGCGCCGACGAGCCGGCACGGCACGCCCGACGACTTCGCGGCCTTCGTGAACGCGGCGCACGAGGCCGGCATCGGCGTGATGCTCGACTGGGTGCCCGGCCACTTCCCGCTCGACGCGCACGGCCTCGGCCAGTTCGACGGCACGCACCTCTACGAGCATGCCGACCCGCGCCAGGGCTTCCACCAGGATTGGGGCACCTACATCTACAATTTCGGCCGGGCCGAGGTCGCGACGTTCCTCGCCGCCAATGCCCGGTTCTGGCTCGAGCACTACCACCTCGACGGCCTGCGCGTGGATGCCGTCGCCTCGATGCTCTACCTCGACTACTCGCGCCGCCAGGGCGAGTGGATCCCGAACCAGTACGGCGGCAACGAGAACCTCGACGCGATCAACTTCCTGCGCAAGACCAACGAGGCGACCTACGCGCACGCCCCCGGCACGATCACGGTCGCCGAGGAATCCACCTCCTGGCCCGGCGTCTCGCACCCGACCTACACCGGCGGGCTCGGCTTCGGCTTCAAGTGGAACATGGGGTGGATGCACGACACCCTGAACTTCGTCTCGACGGACCCGATCCACCGCCGCTACCACCACCACGACCTGACCTTCGGGCTGCTCTACGCCTTCTCCGAGAACTTCATCCTGCCGCTGTCCCACGACGAGGTGGTGCACGGGAAAGGCTCCCTGCTCGGCAAGATGCCCGGCGACCGCTGGCAGAAGTTCGCCAACCTGCGCGCTTATTTCGGGTTTATGTGGGGGCATCCCGGCAAGAAGCTGCTCTTCATGGGCGGCGAGTTCGGCCAGGAGCGCGAGTGGAACCATAACCAGTCGCTCGACTGGCACCTGCTCGACGACCCCGCCCATGCCGGCGTCAAGGACGTGATCCGCGACCTGAACCGGCTCTACGTCTCGACGCCGGCACTGCACAGCCGCGACACCGAGGCGGCGGGCTTCCAGTGGCTGGTGGCCGACGACCAGGACAACAGCGTGATCGCCTGGGCCCGCAAGGGCCGCGAGGCGGGCGAGATCGCCATCGTCGTCTCGAACTTCACGCCCGTGCCGCGCGAGAACTACCGCATCGGCGTCCCGGCGGGCGGCTTCTATCGCGAGGCGTTCAACTCGGATGCCGGCATCTACGGCGGCTCGAACATGGGCAACATGGGCGGCCGCGAGGCCGACGTGGCGGAGAGCCACGGCCAGGGTCATTCCCTGAGCCTGACCCTCCCGCCGCTCTCGACCATGATCTTCGTTCGCGAAGGCTGAGGGCATCGCTGGGGCGGCGGTGCCGAGGGGTCCCGCCGCCCGCGACGCGCGACGAGGGGAGGTCGCCTTGCTCGAATCGGTCCGGACGTCGTCGGTCGCCCTGCCGAGCATCCGCCTGCACGTCGCGGAAGCCGGTCCGGCGAACGGGCTCCCGACGATCGTCCTGCACGGCTTCCCCGAGTTCTGGTACGGCTGGCGCCGCCAGATCGGCCCCCTGACGGAGGCGGGCCTGCGCCTCGTCCTGCCCGACCAGCGCGGGTACAATTGCAGCGACAAGCCCGAGGGCCTCGCCGCCTACCATCTCGACCGGCTCGCCGCCGACGTGATCGAGCTGGCCAACCATTACGGCTTCGCGACGTTCCGGCTCGTCGCCCACGATTGGGGCGGCCTCGTCGCGTGGTGGACGGCCTCGTTCCATCCCGAGCGGATCGCGCGGCTGGCGATCCTCAACGCGCCGCATCCGGCAGTCTTCGGCCCCTACGTCCGGCGGCATCCGACGCAGATGCTGCGCAGCCTCTATGTCGGCTTCTTTAAGATCCCGCGCCTGCCCGAAACGCGCCTGACCGCGAACGACGGTGCGGTGCTGCGCCAGGCGCTGGCGAAGACCGGGCGGAAGGGCAGCTTCACGGCGACGGACCTGGATCGCTACGCCGAGGCCTGGGCCCGGCCCGGAGCGATGACGGCGATGCTGAACTGGTACCGGGCGCTACGCCTTCCGCGGCCCGGCACCGCGCCGCGGATCACGATGCCGACCCTGATCCTGTGGGGGCGGCGCGACCACGCGCTCGAATCCGGCCTCGCCGAGGCGAGCCTCGCGCTCTGCGATGCGGGCCGCATCGCGTGGTTTCCCGAGGCGACCCACTGGGTCCAGCACGACGCGGCGGAGGCGGTGAACGCGTCGCTGATCGCCTTTCTGGCCGACGGGAAGATCGAAACATGAGGAAGCCCGCGGATCCTTCGATCCGCGGGCTTCCACGCGCTTGCGAAACGTCGCGAGGCTGAGGTTCAGCGCTTGAACTTGCCGTCGTACTTGAACTCGGGCGCCGCCTTGAGCTGGTCCTTGGTGGCGCCGATGATCGCCTTCCACTTCTTCGCACCCTCGTCGTAGCCGAGCGCCACGGAAGACGGCTCGACCGAGACGTAGCGCTCGCCCATGCCGAGGAAGCCGCCGACCGAGAGGATGTAGCTGCTGAGCTTACCGTTCTCGATCGCGAGATCCTTGATCTCGCCGACGTTGTTGTTCGAGCCGTCCATCACGTTCAAGCCGATCAGGTTGTAGCTCAGCACCGCGTCCTGCGGGACCGGGACGAACTTCGCGGCCGTGGTCGGGGTGGTCTGCTTCTCGGCGGCGAACGCCGTGCCGGAAACGGTGAGGGCAACCATGGATGCCAGGATCAGACGACGCATTGCTATCTCCACAACCCGAATGGGGTGGCTAGGAATGCTGCGCGGCCGCGATCGTTCCGTCACCGATTCGTGGGTGATCGCGCCTGTTCCGATGTCCCGGAGCCGAACGGAAAAAGCCCGCGGATCGCTGGGATCCGCGGGCTGGGCAGTCGGGTGGAGCAGCCATTCAGGCCGCTTGCTTGCGCTTCTCCGGCGCTGCCTTCTCCAGGGCCGCCTTCTCGGGCTTCGCCTCGGTCCGCGTCTTCGAGGCTATCAGCGGCAGCTCGATGTCGAGCCCGAGCGTCGAGACGCCCTCGCCGCGTTCGAGCGTGATCTTGACCTTGTCGCGCTCGACCGAGACGTGCTTGGCGATGACCGCCAGGATCTCCTCGCGCAGCGTGATCACGAGGTCGGGCTGGCCGGTCTCGGAGCGCTCGTGGGCGAGGATCAGTTGCAGGCGCTCGCGGGCGACGGAGCCGGATGCGCGCTTGTTGAAGAGACCGAGGAGGGTCATGCGGCCCTCCGCAGGAACAGCTTGTCGAGGAAGGACTTGCGATCCGTCGGCATGGTCATCGGCAGCTCTTCGCCCTTGAGCCGGCGCACCGCGTCGGAATAGGCACGGGCCGGCGCGCAGTGCGGGTTGTTCAGCGTCACCGGGCAGCCGACGTTCGAGGCGCGCAGCACTTCCTGGCTCTCGGGGATGATCGCCAGGAGCGGGATCGAGAGGATCTCGAGCACGTCCTCGACCTTGAGCATGTCGCCGCGGTCGGCCCGGGCGGGGTCGTAGCGGGTCAGGATCAGGTGCTTGTCCATGTTCTCGCCGCGCTCGGCCTTGATCGTCTTGGAGTCGAGCAGGCCGATGATGCGGTCGGAGTCGCGCACCGACGAGACTTCCGGGTTGGTCACCACCACCGCGACGTCGGCGTGGCGCATGGCGAGCTGGGCGCCCCGCTCGATGCCGGCGGGCGAATCGCAGATCACCCAGTCGAACTTCTCGCGAAGCTCTTCCATGACGCGGGCGACGCCCTCGTCGGTGAGCGCGTCCTTGTCGCGGGTCTGCGAGGCCGGCAGCAGGTGCAGGGTCTCGAGGCGCTTGTCGCGGATCACCGCCTGGTTGAGCTTGGCATCGCCGTTGACCACGTTGATGAGGTCGTAGACGACCCGGCGCTCGGCGCCCATGACGAGGTCGAGGTTGCGCAGGCCGACGTCGAAATCGACGACGCAGACGCTCTGCCCGCCCTGCGCGATCGCGGCACCGAGTGCCGCCGTTGTCGTCGTCTTGCCGACGCCGCCCTTGCCCGATGTGACGACCAAAACCTTTGCCACGCGTGTCGCTCCTTGATCTGCGGTGATCGGATCGAGTTCTGAAAGTTCGAAAGTCAGTCCAGGCCGGCCATGCGGATCGCGCCGCCGTCGAGCCAGATCTGTACGGGTTTGCCCTGCAGTTGCGTTCCGATGTCCTCGGCCGTGCGGACGAGGCGATCGATCCCGAGCAGCTCGGGCTGGAACTTGCGGCAGTAGATGCGGGCCCGCGGGTTGCGGGCGGCGCCCGCGATAGCCCGGCCGCGCAGCGCGCCGTAGATGTGGATGGAGCCGCCCGCGAGGATCTCCGCCCCGGACGAGACCGAGCCCATCACCGTGACGTCCCCGGTGGGATGCACCACCGTCTGCCCGGAGCGGACCGAGCCCTCGATGGTGATCGAGGTGGAGACCGGCTCGTCCGGCACCTTCGGCAGATCCAGATTAATCGCCGGACGCCCGCCGACGAGCAGCGGCGGCAGGCCGGGTGCGATCGTCTCCACGCCCTCGAAGCCGAGGATGCGGACGCGTCGTCCGACGAGGTCGGCCACCAGCGCCTGCAGCGCGTCGTGGTCCGGGCGCAGGGCGCCGAGATCGAGGATGATCGCGCGCCCGTCGAACAGGGTCGGCGAGCGCTTGAGCGCCGCGTCGAGGTCCGCCAGCCAGTCGGCGAGCGGCGGCTCGGGCTTCAGCGCCATCGCCTTGAACGCACGCCCTCGGAAGGCGAGGGCGCGTCGGGCGGCGGGCTTCGCCGGGGCGGCAGGTTTTGCCGGGTCCGAGGCTGCCGTAGCCGGCTCGGGCGCGGACGATTCGGTGCCGGCGGGCGCAGCAACCGTCTCCAGGGAAACGGCTTTCTCGGGCTGTGCCGGAACGGGACGGTCGGGGTCCGGAAAGATCTGTGTTTTCACGGGTCAACGATTCCTTACCGGATCATTGACGGCGGATATGGTTACCGAACGGTTAAGGATGAGGATCCTGTCGCAATCTCATGCCCGGATCCTGTGATGTCGGCTCAGCCGCGCTCCAGCAGCGCCAGGCGGATCGCGTCCTCGACGAGCCGCACCTCGACGCCCTGGCCGGTGAAGCTCGGATCGAGGTCGTCGGCGGCCTTGTACAGGCCGTCGATCGCGATCAGCTCGGGCTCGAACTTGCGGCACCAGATCCGCGCGTTCGGGTTGCCGGCGGCACCGGCGATCGCACGGCCGCGCAGGGCCCCGTAGACGTGGATCGAGCCGCCGGCGATCACCTCGGCGCCCGAGGCGACGGCGCCCATCACCGTCACGTCGCCCTCGAGATGCAGAACCGCCTGGCCCGAGCGCACCGGTGCGTCGAGGATCAGCGACACGGCCGAAGCCTGCGCGGGCGGCGCCAACACGGCCGCCTCGGGGGAGGGGGCTTCGGCCTCGGGGATCTCGATCTCCCCGGTCGGCCGCCCTCCCGCCAGCGCCGGCGGCAGGCCCGGCC
>NZ_VRVH01000330.1:0-4752 GCF_008040095.1 Methylobacterium sp. WL6
CGCAGGCTCACCGCCTCGCCGAGCACCGGCCCGGCCAGCATCGCCGTCGCCAGCGGCTGCAGGCTGCCGACGAGGGCCGCGATCCCCGCGGGCAGGCCGCGATGGATCGCCCAGAACACGCCGACGATGTAGCAGCCCTGCATCAGCACGCCCGCGACCATCGCGTCGCGCCATCCCGCGCGGGTCCGCGGCCAGCGGGCGCGAAGCGCGAGGGCGATCGCGCCGAGCACCAGGGCCACGCCGATCACCCGCAACGCCACGAAGGGCAGCGGCTGGGCATGGGGGGCCACGAACCGGGCCGCGATGAAGCCGGTCGCCCAGATCAGGACGAACAGGCTCGGGATCAGGACGTTTGCGAGGAGGGCGGGCATGGTGCCGCGCAGGCAGCACGCGCCGTCCGCGCTGACAACTGAAAAAGCCGGGGCGCCCCCGCCCCGGGACAGGGGGCGCCCCGCCGTTGCCCGAAGGCTTCACCCCGGCACCGAACGCCGCCCCCCGGCCCTCGACGCGTTGACGGGGACGGGAACGCGATCACGTATCCCAAAAAACGCATCCTCCATCGGGTAGCATCGCCGCACGTGACACACGCTTTGACGGAAGGATCTCGGCGATCACCGCGCATCCCCTCGCCCCGCACGCGGGGAGAGGCCCGCACGGACCTCGTCGTCCGTGCGGGAAGCGCAGGCGAAGCCGGAGCGGCGGTGAGGGGGCGGCCCCGAAGGAGCCTCCTCCGTCGACGCCCCCTCACCATCGGCTGCCGCCTCGCTTTGCCGACGACGTGGTCGGCAAAGCCCTCTCCCCGCGTGCGGGGAGAGGGGAGGGCGGCATGAAACCCCTCCGCACCGCCCTCGAGGTCGCGGGCATCGCCGCGCAGCGCTTCGTCTCCCATGACGGCTGGGCGATCGCGAGCCACATCGCGCTGTCGATCCTGACCTCGCTGTTCCCGTTCCTGATCCTGCTCGCGGCGCTCGCGGGGCTGCTCGGCACCAAGTCCCTGGCCGACGAGGCCGGCCTGCTGATCTTCGACGCGTGGCCGCGGGAGGTCGCCAAGCCGATCGTCGGCGAGGTCCACAGGGTGCTCACCGAGCAGCGCGGCGGGGTGCTGACGGTCGGCGCGCTGCTGGCGCTGTACTTCTCGTCCTCCGGCGTCGAGAGCCTGCGGGTGGGCCTGAACCGCGCCTACGGCCTGCGCGAGATGCGGCCGTGGTGGCTGACCCGGCTCGAATCGATCGGCTACGTCGTCTGCGGCGCCTGCGCGATGCTGGCCTTCGCGCTGCTGGTGGTGCTCGGCCCGCTGATCTGGCGCAACGTCGTTCTCGTCGCGCCGGGGCTCGAGCCCCTGGGCCTCACCGTCGCGATCGCGCGGATCGGCATCACCGCGCTGCTGCTCGCCGCGGTGCTGATCATCGCCCACAAGTTCGTCGCCGCCGGCCGGCGCTCGTTCCTGGCGGTGCTGCCGGGCATCGGCGTGACGCTGCTGCTGTGGTTCTTCGCCGGGCTCGGCTTCGGGTTCTACCTCGACCGCTTCTCGAACGCCTACGCCTCGACCTACGGCGGCCTCGCCACCGCGATGGTGTTCCTGGTGTTCCTGTACTGGCTCGCGGCGATGTTCCTGTTCGGCGGCGAGATCAACGGCACCGTGATCGCGGCCAAGCGCAGCCGGCTGCGGGCGCGGATGCACGCGCGCCAGGCGCGCCCGCCGGTTGCCTAGGACGAGACGCTTTGCCGGGAACCGAGTCCGCCTCGGGCTGTTGTCCCCAGGACTCCATGTGATCCGAAACCTCATCCGGCCAGCTTCCCCGAAACGGGAGGCGGGCCGTTTTCTTTTGGCCGCTCGCGCCGGCGTCAGCCGACGAGGTCGTCGAGCGTGACCGCGAGGGCGTCCGCGATCCTCCGAAGGGTCTCCACGGTGCCGTCGCGCTTGCCGGTCTCGATCTGCGAGAGGAACGGTTGGGCGATGCCGGCCTGCGCCGCGAGCGCCGCCATCGTGAGCCCGCGATGCTCGCGCCAGACCCGGATGCGGTTGTCGCCGCCGAGCAGCCGGTCCACGACCTCGGCGGGGATCAGCTCCTCCTCGCCGGTCGCAAGCTTCAGGCGGAACTGCGCGACGGCGGCCTGGTCGGCCGCGTCCTCGGCGGCCTGGGTCAGCGCGGTGTAGTCGGCCTCGCTCAGGATCACGAGTCGCTCGCCGGCCGGTGTCGTGAAGCGATGCGCGTTCATGGCAACGTCCTTCTTGGTCGGGCGCGATGGCGCGGGCATCGTGGGGATCGACCGCTCAATCGTGGGCACTTGCCCGGGGCGTCACCTTGATGATCGCGACGATCTCGCCGTCTTCGGTGAACAGGACGACCTCAGGCCGCCAGAGCCAGCACCGCTTCGCCCTCGTCCGCCTCGGCGGCCATGAACTGCGCCCGGGCGAGCTCGGCGAAGCGGCCGTTCTGCGCGACAAGGCCGTCGAAGGTGCCGCTCTCGACGATGCGGCCCTCGTGGAAGACCAGGATGCGGTCGGCGTTGCGGATCGTCGCGAGGCGGTGGGCGATGACGAAGGTGGTGCGGCCTTCCATCACGGCTTCCAGCGCGCCCTGCAGGCGGCGCTCGGTGGCGGCGTCGAGCGCGCTCGTCGCCTCGTCGAGGATCAGGATCGGCGGGTTCTTCAGGATCGCCCGGGCGATCGAGAGGCGCTGGCGCTCGCCGCCCGAGAGCGAGCGGCCGCGCTCGCCGATCACCGTGTCGAGGCCGTCGGGCTGGCGCGCCATGAAGGCGGAGGCCTGGGCGCGCTCCAGGGCGTCGAGCATCTCGGCATCGGTGGCGTCCGGGCGGCCGACCTGGAGGTTCTCGCGGATCGAGCGGGCGAACAGCATCGGCTCCTGGAACACCACGCCGATGTTGTGGCGCAGCGACGACACCGCGACGTCGCGGATGTCCATCCCGTCGATGCGGATCGCGCCGGCGCCCGGGTCGAAGCTGCGGTGCAGCAGGCCCAGCGTCGTCGACTTGCCCGAGCCGGTGGTGCCGACGAGCGCGATGGTCTCGCCGGCGCGGGCCGCGAACGACACCCCGTCGAGCGCCTTGCGGCGGCCGTCGTAGGAGAAGCCGACGCCCTCGAACTCGACCTCGCCGGCGAAGCGGGCGACCTGAACCGCGTGCGAGCGGTCGCGGACGGCCGGCACCGTGTCGAAGATCGTGAAGAACTCGGCGATCTTCGGCGCCTGCTGGAACAGGCCGTTGACGAAGCCGACCACGTGGTCGAGGCGCGTCACCAGGGCGGTGGCGAGGCTCATGAAGGCGACGACCTCGCCGACCGAGGTCTGGCCGGCCTGGTAGAGCATGATGCCGGTGACGAACACCGCGGTCATGGTGATGGTGGCCGACGCGCGGGTCGCGACGTTGGCCAGCGCCCACCACGACAGCACCGGGATCTGCGCGGCGAGCAGGTTGCCGATGATGTCGCGCATCGCGTCCTTCTCGGCCTTGGCGCGGGTGAAGGACTGGATCACGGCGACGTTGCCGAGCGCGTCGGAGGCGTGCGCGGCCAGGCCCGAATTGTAGAACTCGACCTCGCCCTGCAGCGTCTCGGTGCGGCGCATGACGAAGGTGGTCAGCGCGGTGAAGACCAGCACCAGCACGAGCAGGATCGAGCCGAGCTGCCAGTTCACGAACAGCGTCATCGGCAGCAGCACGCCGAGCGAGACCAGGGCCGCGAAGTGGTCGCGGAAGAAGCCGAGCCACAGGGCCGACATGCCGTTGGTGCCCTCCAGCATCGCCTTCAGCACGCGGCCGGAATGGTTCGCCGAGTGGAAGGCGAGCGGCAGGTCGAGGACGTGCTCGAAGTAGTTCGCCATGGTGGAGAGGCGGTTGCGGTGGGCCAGCCGGTCGGCGTGGAGCGCGATGGCGACGCCCGCCGCAATGGTGAAGAAGCCGAATGCGACCCAGGCCGCGATCAGCGGCAGCATGGTCTGCAGGCCGTTGCCGCCGCGCTTGAGGTGGGTCAGCCCGTCGATGATGCGGCCCATGATCAGGGGTTCGGCGAAGGCCGCCACCGCCAGCGCGACGTTGGCGAACCCGAGGCCGATGGCGAGCCGCTTGTCGTTGCCCAGAAGGCTCAGAACGCGCGCGTACAGACGAAACAGCGACATGTCAGCTCCGAACACCGACCTCAGGCGCGCCCCGTGTTGCCCGGGCCCAGCGCGCTCTTCCCCCTCGAACCCGTTCCGCGGCTGCGGTCCGGGTCTTCCTTCTTCCGTCGCGCTCCGTCCGATCGCCGGAACGGTGAATTCGGGAATCCCGAGCTCCGGGCTCCCAAACGCTTGGCGCGACGGGACTTATGCCAGGGGCTGGCTGAACGGCGCCTGACGGATCCGCCGCGCTGCGGGGAGGCCTTTACGGTTCGTTCAGCAAGATTTCCTAACCTCGTCCCCGAGGGCTCCACAAGCGCGCGATGCGCGCAGGCGCGCGAATTTCTCGCATCGCGCGTCGTGCACGGGGATCTCGCGACCGCGACGTTCGGGCCGGCCGCGCCACAGGCCCCCGGGCCACATGATCGGGCGCCGACGGCGCCGGCCGGAACCTCGCGCGCCGACGCTGCGCCGGATGCCCGACCGCATCGCGGATCACGGGGATCGAGCCCGATCGAGGATGCGCCGACGGAAGAAGGAAGACCCGGACCGCAGCCGCGGAACGGGTTCGAGGGGGAAGAGCGCGCTGGGCCCGGGCAACACGGGGCGCGCCTGAGGTCGGTGTTCGGAGCTGACA
>NZ_VRVH01000331.1:0-4737 GCF_008040095.1 Methylobacterium sp. WL6
CGCCTCGCCTGCCCGTCAGTGCCCGCCTCCCCCGGCGGCCGCCGCCGCCGGCCTGCAGATCAGGGGCGTGGCCAGCGCCATCAGCAGGAACAGGCCGGTGAGCACGAGGAACACGTCCTCGAAGCTCATCACCAGCCCCTGCATCCGCACGGTGTTGGTCAGCGCCTTCAGGGCCATCTTCTCGGCGTCACCGCCGGTCGCCTCGAACTGGCGGCGCATCGCGTCGAGGCGCTCCAGGGCCGCGCCGTTGGCCCAGGTGAAGCGCTCGTGCAGGCGCTCGAGGTGCAGGTCCCAGCGATCGTTGAGCAGGGTGTTGATCAGCGCGAGCCCGACCGCGCCGCCGAGGTTCCGCGTGAGGTTGTAGAGGCCGGACGCGTTCTTGATCCGGGCCGGCGGCAGGGTGCCGAGCGCGATGTTGTTGATCGGGATCATGCACAACATCAGCGAGCAGCCCCGCAGGACCTGCGGCCACAGCAGCTCCCAGAAGTCCCAATCCTTGGTCAGCCCGGTGACGATCCAGGTCCCGGCGGCGAAGCCCGAGAACCCGATCGCCATCAGGATGCGCGGGTCGACCTTGCCGGAGAACCGCCCGGCGATCGGCGCGGTGGCGAACATGCACAGGCCCGAGACGAACATCGTCTCGCCGATCTGCAGCGCCGAGTAGCCGCGGATCCGCGCGAGGTAGACCGGGTAGAGGTAGGTCAGCCCGTAGAGGCCGATGCCGAGGACGAAGCTCGCCGCGCAGCCCGCGGCGAAGTTGCGGTCGGCGAAGGCGCGCAGGTCCACGATCGGCTGCTTCGCGGTGAAGACCCGCCAGAAGAAGCCGACCGCCGAGACCGTGCCGATGACGCTGCAGATCGCCACCGCGTCGTCCTGCAGCCAATCGTGGTTCGGCCCCTCCTCGAGCACGTATTCGAGGCAGCCGAGGAAGCCCGCCATGCCGGCGAGCCCGTACCAATCGAAGCTGTTGAACAGATCGAGGTTCGGCTCGTCGAAGTCGACGAGGAAGAAGGTCGAGACCGTGACGGCGATGCCGGGCACCACGTTGATCAGGAACAGCCAGTGCCAGGAGCCGAGGTCCGTCAGGTAGCCGCCGACCGTCGGGCCGATGGTCGGCGCCAGCGTCGCCACGAGGCCGATCATCGGCGAGACGATCGAGCGCTTGGACGGCGGGAAGATCGTGAAGGCGGAGGCGAACACCGTCGGGATCATGCCGCCGCCGATGAAGCCCTGCAGCGCGCGCCAGACGATCATCTCGTCGATCGAGGAGGCGGTGGCGCACATCACGCTCATCAGCGTGAAGCCGCCGGCCGAGATCACGAACATCCACCGGGTCGAGAGCACCCGCGAGAGGGTGCCCGAGAGCGGGATCGAGATCACCTCGGCGATCAGGTAGCTGGTCTGGACCCAGGGGATCTCGTCGCCCGACGCCGACAGGCCGGCCTGGATCTCGTTGAGCGAGGCCGAGACGATCTGGATGTCCAGGATCGCCATGAACATCCCGAACACCATGCACAGGAACGCCACCATCCGGCGGCGGTCGAGCGGCGGCTCGGCCGTCGCGGAGGGCGGCGCCGCGGAGATCGGGGCTCGGCCGGGGCTGGCGGCGGCGGTCGCGGCCATGGCGGTCAGTCCTGCTTATGCGCGGTCCGCAGGAGCGGCGCGTCGGCGCCGTCGCGGGTGTCGATGCGGACCGTCACCGACAGGCCGGGCCGGAGCAGGCCCTCGGCGGCGACGTCGGCCGGCACCTTCACCCGCACCGGCAGGCGCTGGACGATCTTGGTGAAGTTGCCGGTCGCGTTGTCGGGCGGCAGCAGGCTGAACACCGAGCCCGAGGCGGGCGAGAGCGACTCGACCTCGCCCGCGATCTCGCGGTCGGGATAGGCGTCGACCTCGATGCGCACGTGCTGCCCGGGGCGGACGCGCACGAGCTGGGTCTCCTTGAAGTTCGCATCGATGCGGACGCTCTTGAGCGGCACCAGGGCGGCGACGCGCGAGCCCGGCGCGACGTAGGCGCCGGCCTCCACCGCCTTGTTGCCGACGACCCCGTCGAACGGCGCCCGGATCGTCGAGAAGGCGACGTCGCGCTTGGCGCGGTCGACGGCGGTGCGCAGCTCGGCCGCGAGGCTCTCGGCCTCGCGCTGCTGGGCGTGCAGAACCTCGACGTTGGCCTTGGCCGCGATCAGACCGGCCTCGGCCCCCTTGACCGCGGCATCGGTGCGGTCGCGGTCGGCCTTGGCCTGGTCGAGGCGGGATTTCGCGACGTAGTCGGCCTGCATCTGGGTCGCGCGGTTGTAGTCGGCGAGCGCCCGCACCGCGTCGGCCTTGGTCGCGTCGATCTGGGCGGCCATCTGCACGACCTGCGCCTGCGCCGCCTCGGCCTGCCGGCCGATCCGCACGATGGTGCTCTCCTGGGTCGCGAGCTTGTCCTGCGCCGCCTGCTGCGCGAGCCGGTAGTCGCCGTCGTCGAGCCGGGCGATCACGTCACCCTTCTTGACCGACTGCCCGTTCACCACCGGGACGGCTTCGAGGTAGCCGGAGATCTTGGCGGCGAGCACCGAGATGTCCGCCTGCACGTAGGCGTCGTCGGTCGTGACGAAGAACCGCCCAACGGTCCAGTACTGCCAGCCCTGGTAGCCGCCCCCGGCCAACGCCGCGCAGAGCAGGCCGGCCAGGACGAGCGTCTTGCGCGAGCGCTTCCTGACCACCGGGGCCTCGGCGGGAGCCGGGACGTGGGACGAGGCCGCGGCCGCCTTCGACGTGGCGCGCGGCGCCTCGGCGCGCTCGTCCCGCACGGCGTCGGTCGCCTCGGCCGCATCGATCCGGTCGCCATCCTCGCGCAACGACATGCCCGAAATCCCAGCTTGAAACTTGCTGACCGAACGGTTCGGTCATCGACGAGGACGATTGACGTCCGCCGTTCCGACGCAGTAGATATCATTGACCGAACGGTTCGGTCAATCAGGATCGCCAAGATGCCCGCGACCTCCACGACGCTGGAACGAGACGCCGTCACGCCCGAGAGCGACAAGCGCCGCCAGATCCTCGACGGCGCGCGCCAGGTCTTCATGGGCGCGGGCTTCGACGGCGCGAGCATGGGCGAGATCGCTCGCACGGCCGGCGTCTCGAAGGGCACGCTCTACGTCTACTTCGACAGCAAGGAGGCGCTGTTCGAGGCGCTGACCCTGGAGGAGAAGCGGGGCTTGGCCGAGGCCCTGTTCCTGCTGGATGCCGACGACCCCGACGTCGCCGCGGTGCTGACGCGGCTCGGCACCACCTACCTCATCGAGATGGTGCGGCCCGAGCACGTGGCGGTGATCCGCATGGTGATCGGCGCCTGCGAGAAGTTCCCGCGCTTCGGGCAGGCCTTCTTCGAGGCCGGCCCGGCGATGGGCGTGACGCGGCTCACCGCCTACCTCGACGCGCAGGTGGCGGCCGGGCGCCTGAACGCGGCGGACACGAACCTCGCCGCCAAGCACTTCCTGCATCTCTGCCAGGCCGGCCTGCTGACGCGCCTGCTGTTCCACGCCGGCGATCCGGTGACGCGGGAGGAGATCGACTATCGCATCCGCGAGGCCGTGCGGGTGTTCTTCGCGGGCTACGGCCCGGGGCGCTGAGGCACGCCCTTCGCTCCCGACGACGTGCGGATGCGGCCAGGCCTCGACTCGGAGCACCCTTCCCTCCCCCGCTCAAAGGGGGGAGGGAAGGCGCGGTGCGGATCGGAAAATCCGTCGCGCTCAGCCGGCCGCGCGCATCCGCGGCAAAGCGGCCGTGCTCCAGGCCCGCACCTCGGCGTCGATCGCCAGGGCCTCCTCGACGCCGTCGGGGGCGGTGCGGTGGATCCCCGCGAAATGCGCGATCGCGCGCTCGACGAGGTCGGCGATGCCGTAGAACGGGATCGTGCCGGCGATGAAGGCCGCCACCGCGATCTCGTTGGCCGCGTTCATCACCGTCGGCGCCGCGCCGCCCTCGGCGAGCGCCGCGCGGGCGATCCGCAGGCACGGGAAGCGCGCCTCGTCGGCGGCCTCGAAGGTGAGGCTGCCCAAAGCCACGAGGTCGAGGGACCGGCCGCGGGCGATGGTCAGGCGGTCGCCGAGGCCGAGGCAGTGCGAGATCGGCACGCGCATGTCGGGCAGCGCCAGCTCGGCGGTGACGGCGCCGTCGAGCCAGTAGATCATCCCGTGGATCACCGATTGCGGATGCACCACCACGTCGAGGCGGCCCGGCTCGATGCCGAACAGGTGGTGCGCCTCGATCAGCTCCAGCCCCTTGTTCATCAGGGAGGCGGAATCGATGTTGATCTTCATCCCCATCGACCAGGTCGGGTGGGCGGCGGCCTCCGCCGGCGAGGCGGCGGCGATGCGCTCGCGCGTCCAGGTCCGGAACGGGCCGCCGGAGGCGGTGATCATCATGGTGCGCACGTCTTCCAGCGGCCGGCCGGCCATCGCCTGGCTGAGCGCGTCGTGCTCGGAATCCATCGGCAGGATGGTCGCGCCGTAGCGCTTGGCGTCGCGCATGAAGGCGTCGCCGGCGCAGACCAGGCTCTCCTTGTTGGCGAGCGCGACCTGCCGCCCGAGGCGGAGCGCCTCGTGGGTCGGCTTCAGGCCGGCGGCCCCGCTGATCGCCGCGACGACGATGTCGGCCTCCTGCGCCACCGCGTCGAGCACCGCCGCCTCGCCCGCCCCGGACGGGATGCCGGAGCCCGACAGCGCCTCGGCGAGCGCCGCGCCGGCGGCC
>NZ_VRVH01000332.1:0-4725 GCF_008040095.1 Methylobacterium sp. WL6
GGCCGTGCTCGACCGCCTCGTCGCCCGCCTCGCGGCCGGTCGCGGCCTGCCGCCCGATCTCGCGGTCACGGTCCGCCGCCACGACACCGCGAACGCGGTGACGTTGCCGGGCGCGCGCGTCGTCGTGCTCTCCGAGCTGATCGCCAAGGCGCGGAGCGCCGACGAGTTCGCTGGCGTGCTGGCGCACGAGCTCGGGCACGTGGCGTTGCGCGATCCGACCCGGGCGCTGATCCAGGCCTCGGGCACGTCGTTCCTGCTCAGCCTCGTGCTCGGCGACCTCACCGGCTCCACCGTGATCGTCGCCCTCGGCCAGGCCGTGCTCTCGGCTGGCTACAGCCGCGATGCCGAGCGGGCGGCCGACGCCTATTCCGTCGCCGCGATGCGGTCGGCCGGCGGCGACGCGGCGGCGCTGGCCTCGATGCTCGAGCGGATCGCCAAGGACGAGGCGGATGCCGACCCGGCCCTCCTGCGCAGCCATCCCTTTACCCGCGAGCGTGCCGCGACGATCCGCGCCCTCGCCGGGGCCTGGGACCCCGACAGGCACATCCTGAGCGACGCCGATTGGATGCAGCTGCGCGGGATCTGCCCCGGGGCGACGGACGGGCCGGACAAGCCTGCACCGAAACCCCGTCCGAGCCAGCGACGGCGGGTCTGAGCCGGCCTTCGACCACGCCGCAAGGTCCTGCGGCCTCTTCGCAGCCGCAGCGCGTGGACATGATCGCGAAACAATACTCGCGTTCGGTGGCGCCTGAATTCATGATGCGATGATCCGGGCCGTGGCCGGATCGCGGAGACCAGATGGGCCTCGTCCAGTACGCACTGAAGTTCCGCATCACGACCTACGTGCTCGCCGTGCTGATGATGCTCGCCGGAGGCGGCGCGATCGTGGTCGCGCCCAAGGACGTGCTGCCGATCGTCGACATCCCCGTGGTCGTGGTGGTCTGGACCTATACCGGCCTGTCGACGCCGGAGATGGAGCGGCGGATCACCACCTACGCCGAGTTCTCGCTTTCGAACAACGTCAACAACATCAAGCGGATGGAGTCGACGACGCTCCAGGGCACCGCGATCCAGAAGATCTACTTCGACGGCGAGGTCAGCGTCGACCTCGCCATCACCCAGGTCGTCTCGGCAATGAACTCGATCCGCTCGGCGATGCCGCCGGGCGTGCAGCCGCCGATCGTGCTGCGGTTCTCGGCCTCCTCGGTGCCGGTGATCCAGCTCGCGCTGACCTCGACCAAGGAGAGCCTGACCAAGGTCTACGATTACGCGCAGTACCGCATCCGCCAGCGCCTCGTGCAGGTGCCGGGCTCGACGCTGCCGTCGCCGTTCGGCGGCACGCCGCGCCAGATCATGGTCGATCTCGACCTCCAGGCGCTGCGGGCGCTCGGCCTCACGGCGCTCGACGTCACCAACGCGATGACGGCGCAGAACCTCACCGTGCCCTCCGGCTTGGTCAAGATCGGCGAGCAGCAATATCCGGTCCTGCTCAACGCGACCCCGGACGCGATCGCGGCGCTGAACGAGATCCCGATCAAGGTCGTGGCCGGCCAGCCGGTGCTGGTGCGCGACGTCGCCTACGTCCGCGACGGCGGGCCGCCGCAGGTCAACATCGTGCGCTCGGACGGGCTGCATTCGGTGCTGATGCGGATCTTCAAGAACGGCACCGCCTCGACGCTGGACGTGGTCAACAACGTCAAGAAGGTGCTGCCCGAGATCCAGGCCGCCGCGCCCGACGGCATGGCGATCAAGCCGCTGTTCGACCAGTCGGTCTTCGTCTCCGCCGCGATCGAGGGCGTGATCCACGAGGCGGCGATCGCCGCCTGCCTCACCGGCCTGACGATCCTGCTGTTCCTCGGCTCATGGCGCTCGACCATCGTCGTTCTGATCTCGATCCCGCTCTCGATCCTGACCTCGCTCGCGATCCTCGCCGCGCTCGGCCAGACCATCAACGTGATGACGCTGGGCGGCCTCGCGCTCGCCGTCGGCATCCTCGTCGACGACGCGACGGTGGCGATCGAGAACACCTATCGGCTGTTCGAGGAGGGCGAGCCGTTCCGCAAATCCGTGGTCGAGGGCGCCGCCAGCATCGCGAAGCCGACGCTGATCTCGACGCTGTCGATCTGCGCCGCCTTCGTCTCGGTCTTCGCTCTGGCCGACACGCCGAAGTACCTGTTCACCCCGCAGGCGCTCGCTGTCGTGTTCGCGATGCTGACCTCGTACCTGCTCTCTCGCACCCTCGTGCCGGTGCTGATCGACGTGCTGGTCGCGCGCGAGTACGTCGAGCGACATGGCGGCGAGCACGACGCCGTCGCGCCGCCGCGGCGCGGGCGGGTGGCGCGGGCCATCGGTTGGCTCGGGCGTCCGGTGATCCACGTCGCCGGGCGTTTCCGGAACGGCTTCGAGGCGCGCTTCGAGCGCTTCCACCACGGCTATCTCGGGCTGCTCCACGTCGTGGTGCGCCGCCGCGTCGCGACGATCGCCGTCGTCCTGCTGGTGTTCCTCGGCACGGCCGGGCTGTTCACCTTCGTCGGGCGCGACTACTTCCCGCAGGTCGCCTCGAGCCAGCTCACGCTGCACCTGCGCACCCGGCCCGGCATGCGGATCGAGACCGCCGAGCAGGTCTTCGCGGCCGTCGGCGCCACGGTGCGCGAGGTGATCCCGGACGGCGAGATCGAGCAGATCCTCGACAACATCGGCCTGCCCTCGAACAACTACAACTTCGCGTTCTCGGACGGCTCCTTCGTCGGCTACAACGACGGCCAGATGCTGGTGAACCTGCGCGAGGGACACGGCGACGTCGGCGCCTACACCAAGCGCCTGCGCGAGGTGCTGCGCGAGCGCTTCCCCGACGTGATCGTCTACTTCCAGCCCTCCGACATCATCACGCAGATCCTGAACTTCGGCACGCTGGCGCAGATCGACATCCAGGTCTCGGGCCGCAACGCCGAGAAGGACCTCGCGGTCGCCCAGAACATCGTCCGCCGCCTGAAGGAGACGAAGGGCGCGGTCGACGTGCACCTGCACCAGATCGTCGGCACGCCGCAGTTTTTCGTCGACGTCGACCGCCGCCTCGCCTCGGAGCTCGGGCTGACCCAGCAGCAGGTGGCGCAGGGGCTCAACGTCTCCCTGTCGGGCTCCTTCCAGGTGACGCCGAACTTCTGGACCGACCCGAAGACCGGCATCCCGTACCAGCTCTGGGTGCAGACGCCGGAATACCGCAACGCCTCGCTCACCGACCTGCAGAACACGCCGCTGCTGGTGCGCGCCAACAGCGACCAGCCGGGCGTGCTGACCCTGCTCTCCAGCGTCTCGACCCTGCGCCGCGAGGCGACGCAGACCGTGGTCAACCACGTCAACACGGCGCCGACCTACAACATCTACGCGGCGGTGCAGGATTCCGACCTCGGCTCGGTGGCGCGGGAGATCCGCACCATCGTCGACGAGGAGCAGAAGGCGCTGCCGGTGCCCGACAAGATCACCGTGCGCGGGCAGATCGAGAACATGGACTCGGCGTTCCTGCGCCTCGGCGTCGGCCTGAGCATCGCGCTCATCGCCGTCTACCTGCTGATGGCGGTGAACTATCAGAGCTGGGGCGATCCCTTCGTGGTGCTGGCCGCCCTGCCGCTCGCCTTCTGCGGCATCGTCGCGAGCCTGTTCATCACCGGCACCACCTTCTCCATCCCGTCGCTGTTCGGCGCGATCATGTCGGTGGGCATCGCGTCCGCGAACTCGATCCTGCTCGTGACCTTCGCCCGCGAGCATCGCGAGGCGACGGGGTGCTCGGCGGTCGACGCCGCCCTGCTCGCCGGCGAGACGCGCCTGCGCCCGGTGCTGATGACGGCGGGCGCGATGTTCCTCGGCCTGATCCCGATGGCGCTCGGCACGGGCGAGGGCGGCGAGCAGAACGCCGCGCTCGCCCGCGCCGTGATGGGCGGCATCGCCTTCGGCACGCCGGCGACGCTGCTGTTCGTGCCGTTCCTCTACACGCTGCTGCGCGCGGGCAAGGTCCGGGTGCCGGAGGACTACGCCTGAGCCGACATCAGCTCGGCGACGGCACCGGGCAGGTCCGAGAAGTGCGAGATCACCCGGTCCGGCCCGAGCTGGTCGACCGGCGTGTCGGTGTAGCCGAAGGTGACCGCCACCACCGGAATGCCGGCGGCCTTGGCGGCGTCGATGTCGGCGCGGGAATCGCCGACCATCACCGCGCGCTCCCGATCGCCGCCGGCCCGCGCGATGGTCAGCGTGATGTGGCGCGGGTCGGGCTTGCTGTAGGGGAAGGTCGCGCGCCCGCAGATCGCGGCGAAACGGCCGCCGATGCCGAGCTGGTCGAGCAGGTCGACCGCGAGCCCCTCGACCTTGTTGGTGCAGACGGCCAGCCGGAAGCCCTCGGCCTCGAGCCGATCCAGCGCCTCGACCACGCCGGGATAGAGGTGCGAGCGCTCGCACAGATGCGCGCCGTAATGCTCCAGGAAGTCGCCGAACAGCGCCTCGTGCCGCTCCGGCGTCAGCTCGCGGCCGGCGGCCTCGAAGCCGCGGCGGATCAGCGCCTTGGCGCCGGCGCCGATCAGGTCACGGGCCTCCTCGAGCGCCAGTTCCGGCAGGCCTTCCCGCACGAGCAGCACGTTGAGCGTGCCGACGAGGTCGCCCGCGGTCTCGGCCAGGGTGCCGTCGAGGTCGAACACGGCGATCTTCGGCAGGGTGGGCATCGCATCTTTCCGGGGC